>NZ_JAGIYX010000014.1:0-221437 GCF_017813315.1 Kitasatospora sp. RG8 | reverse complement strand
GGAGGTCAACACCCGCCTGCAGGTCGAACACCCGGTCTCCGAGGAGGTCACCGGCATCGACCTGGTCCGCGAGATGTTCCGGATCGCCGACGGCGAGGAACTCGGCTACGACGACCCGCCGGTCCGCGGCCACTCCATCGAGTTCCGCATCAACGGCGAGGACCCGGGCCGCGGCTTCCTGCCCGCCCCCGGCACCGTCACGCTGTTCGCCCCGCCCTCCGGCCCGGGCGTGCGCCTGGACGCCGGCGTCGAGACCGGCTCGGTCATCGGCCCGGCCTGGGACTCGCTGCTCGCCAAGCTGATCGTCACCGGCGCCACCCGCCGCCAGGCCCTGCAGCGCGCCGCCCGCGCACTGCAGGAGTTCAAGGTGGAGGGCATGGCCACCGCCATCCCGTTCCACCAGGCCGTCGTCACCGACCCGGCGTTCGCGCCGGAGGTGCACGGCGACGACCAGCCGTTCAAGGTCTTCACCCGCTGGATCGAGACCGAGTTCGACAACACCATCCCCGCGTTCGCGGGCGGCGCGGTCGAGGGCGAGGAGGCCGAGGGCCGCGAGACCGTCGTGGTCGAGGTCGGCGGCAAGCGGATCGAAGTCTCCCTCCCCTCCTCCCTCGGCGTCTCCGCCGCCCCGGCGGCCGGCACGGGCGGCACGGCCAAGGCCAAGCGCCGCGTCGGCACCAAGAAGGCGGGCTCCGCGGTCAGCGGCGACACCCTCGCCTCACCGATGCAGGGCACCATCGTCAAGGTCGCCGTCGAGGAGGGCCAGGTCGTCGCCGAGGGCGAGCTGATCGTCGTCCTGGAGGCCATGAAGATGGAACAGCCCCTCAACGCCCACAAGGCCGGCACCATCGTCGGCCTCAAGGCCGAGGTCGGCGCCGGCGTCTCCAGCGGCGCCGCACTCTGCGAGATCAAGGACTGAGCGCGGTCGACGACGCGGAACCGAGGAGGAGCGCCACGTGGCACGAAGGTTTGCCGTACGGACCGACACCGAGCCGGTGAGCGCCGCGATGGTGCGCCTGCTCGGAGGGTGCCACCACATCCATGCGCTGGCGGTGGACGTCCACCCCGGCACGACCGCAGTGGACTTCACGTCGGCCCTGCTGCACCCCCTGCCGCTGTGGATCCGGCTGCTGCTGCGGCTGATGGATCCGTTGCGGGCCTGTCTCGGACTGCCCGGCAGCCAGGTGAAGCCCGTTCAGGTGACGGACGGGGCCCGGATCGGGCCGCTGTTCATCCTCGACGCGCGGGACAGCCAGGTGCTGGCCGGAGAGGACAGCAGGGACCTGAGCTGCCGCACGGTGTTCACCGTCCGCCCCGGTGCGGGCGGCACGGAGGGCGTGTGCACCACGGTCATCCGCTGCTACCGCCCGGCCGGTGAGTTGTACGTCCGCATCACCAAGCCCCTGCACACCCTGATCCTGGTCAGCCTCGCGCGCCAGCTGGCCAGGGCCCACTCCGTCCGGCGCTGAGCCCGGCGCCGACCACGAAAGGACATCCGTCATGACGCTCCACGACATCCCGCTGCGCACCCTGGCCGGCGAGCCGACCTCGCTCGCCCGGCACAAGGGCAAGCTCCTGCTGCTGGTCAACGTGGCCTCCAACTGTGCGCTGACCCCGCAGTACGAGGGGCTGGAGCGGCTCCAAGAGCGCTACGCGGACCGCGGGTTCACCGTTCTCGGGGTCCCCTGCAACCAGTTCAACGGCCAGGAGCCCGGTACCGCGGAGGAGATCGGGACCTTCTGCTCGACCACCTACAACGTCTCCTTCCCGCTCTACGAGAAGACCGAGGTGAACGGTGAGAACCGTCACCCGCTCTACGCCGAGCTGGTCCGACTCCCGGACGCGCAGGGTCAGGCCGGCGACGTCCAGTGGAACTTCGAGAAGTTCCTGATCGGCCCCGAGGGCGAGCCGGTCGCCAGGTTCCGCCCGCTCTGCGCCCCCGACGACGCCGAGCTCGTCGCCGCGATCGAAACCCGACTGCCCTCCTGACCGGCGCGCGCGGCCGGGCCGGAACTGCCAACACCCATCGGCGCTGGCCCGGTTGCCGCCCCCTTCCTAGGCTGGTTCGTATGACGCACCAGCAGCCGATTGCAGAGATGCGCCACTCGCGCATCGTCCCTGCTCCGCCCGAACTCGTCTGGCAGGCCCTCCTCGGCCTGAGGGCAGCGGACCTGCCGCTGGTCGGGCTGTTCGTGGTGATCCGGGACATCCCGAGCCGGCTCGCGGGCCGGCTCGCGGTGGAGGACGCCTCCCGGACCCTGGTCGAGCGGGCGGCGCACTCCGGGTTCGGCATCGTCCGCCGCGAGCCCGGCCGTGCGATGGAGATGGCCAGGATCGCCCGGTTCTGGCAGCCGGTGCCCACCAACGCGGCGGTGCCCGCGGACCGGGCCGAGTTCGAGGCCTTTGCCGAGCCCGGCTTCGCCAAGGCGCTGATCACCTTCGAGCTGACGGCACTCGACGGGCGCACCGCCGTCGAGACGGTCACCACGGTCTGGGCCACCGACGACGAGGCCAAGCGGCGGTTCCGCCTCTACTGGCTGCTGGCCGGCGGCCCGGCGGGCCTGCTGAGGTCGGCGCTGCTGGCCGCGGCGGAGCGGCGGGCCGTGGCCCTGGCAGCCGAGGCCGGCTGATCCCGAAGCCCTGTCCACACCCTCGCGATCGAGCGGAGAGAGCACACCCATGCCTTTTGCCTCACCGGAGTACGAAGCCCAGTGGCAGCCGCTGGCGGAAGTGACGGTCCGCGGCGAGCAGGTGCGGGTGATGCACCGTCCCGAGCGGGCGGCGGGCATTCCGGTCCTGCTGATGCACGGGCTGGAGGAGAGCTGGCAGAGCTGGCTCCCGGTCACCGAGCGGCTGCCCGAGCGGTACTGCCCGCTGCTGGCCGATCTGCCCTGGCGCGCCAACGGGGACTACAGCTGGTCCGAGACGCTGCCGCCGTCCGGCTGGCTCGCCGAGGTCGTGCGGGCCCTTCCGCGGACCCCGCAGGCGCTGGTGGGCCACTCCTTCGGGTCGAACACCGTCCTCGAGTACCTGGCGGCGCCGGACCCGGCTCCGATCCGTACGGCGGTGCTGACCTCACCGGTGTTCCGCAAGAGCCGTGAGGAGATCACCTGGGACCTGCTGCGGCAGTCCATCGACAACTTCCGGCAGATCATCTCCAGCGGGCTGCGGGTGCGCAGCGAGGGCCGCGACTTCGACCCCGAGGTCTTCGAGAAGATGGTCGACGCCATCGTCGAGCGGGTCGGCCCCAACGGGTTCGTCAACCTCTTCCGCGTGTTCGGGCACAGTCCCTTCATCCGGCTCGACCGGATCGACGTGCCGGTCCTGGTGGTCGGTGGCACCACCGAGGCGACCTCCACCTCCACCGGCCTGCGGGCCCTCGTGGCCGGCCTGCCGCAGGGCAGCCTGGCGCTGCTGGACGAGTACGACCACTTCTGCCAGGTCGTCCAGGCGGACGAGGTCGCGGCCCTGGTGGCCGATCACCTGGACCGCCGGCTCTGATCCGGGGCGGCGCCGGGCGGGTTCACCGCTCCGACCGTCCGAACTCGGGCCGGGCCCTGCTCCGCGACCCGGGCCGGCGGCTCGAAGCGGCGGGCCGCGGTGCCCCCGGCGACCCGGAGGCCGGCGGGGGCACCGGGGGTCACTTCGCGGGGTGGGCCGGGGCGAGCAGGTGCGGGGCGAGCTCCTCGGCGGCTTCCAGCACCTGCTCCAGTGACGGGTTCACCATGGCCCGGCCGCCGATGGTGACCGTCGGCACGGTCTCGTTCCCGTTCGCGACGGAGCGGACGAACGCCGCGGCGTCCGGGTCCCGCCAGATGTTGACCTTGGTGTAGCGCAGGCGGGTGAAGGCCAGGCGGAACCGGAGCTTCATGCAGTAGGTGCAGCCGGGGCGCCAGTAGAGCACCATGCCGGGCTCGTCCGTGGTCATGTTCGAGGTCCTTTGCGGTCGGTCCGAAGCGGCGGTGGCGGGGACGCGGGCCCTAGGGAACGGGGGCGAGGTCGGCCGCCGGCCGGAGGGTCTGGGTCGCCACGAGTTCCCGGTACGCGGGGCACCGTTGCATGAGTGTGTCGTGGTCGCCGGCGTCGACGGCGCTGCCGGACTCCATCAGGACGACGTGGTGGGCGTGGTGCACGGTGGAGAGGCGGTGGGCGACGACGAGGACGGCGCGGTCCCTGGCGAGGTCGTCCACGACGGCGCGGAAGCGCTGTTCGTTGATGCCGTCGAGCTGGCTGGTGGGTTCGTCGAGCAGGACGATGCGGGCGTCGGACAGGAGCGCGCGGGCGAGGGCCATGCGCTGGCGCTGGCCGCCCGAGAGGTCGGTCTCCCGGCCGAGCAGGGTGTCGAGCCCCTGGGGGAGTGCGGCGATGTCGTCGTCGAGGTCGACGGCCCTGAGGACGTCCCGGAGTTCCCGGTCGGTGGCCGGTGTGGCCCTGCCCAGCTGGAGGTTCTCGCGGGCGGTCGCCTCGACGAGGGTGAACTTCTGGTCGACGAAGGCGATGTGGGAGCGGAGGTCGTCGAGCGGCCAGGCGGCCAGGTCGTGGCCCAGGACGCTGACTCCGCCGCGGTCGGGGTGCACGAACCGGTCGATCAGGGCGAGGGCGGTGGACTTCCCGGCGCCCGAGGGGCCGACGATGGCGGTGAGGCCGGTCCGGGGGGCGGTGAAGGTGAGGCCGCGCAGTGCGGGGGAGCCCGCTCCGGGGTGCGTGAAGGTGACGTCGTCGAAGGCGACGGACGGGGCCTTCGGCGCGGGGGCGGGGGCGTGGGCGGCGGGGTTCGTCGCGGTCTCGTCGGGGATGTCGAGGAGCTGGTTGCAGCGGTCGCGCGCGGCGAGGCCGGCCTGGATGCGGCCGAGGCTGCTGGTGAGGGTCGTGGCGGAGGGGATGGTCTGCAGGAGGTAGAGGAAGAAGGCGGCGAAGTCGGCCACGCTGAGGTCGCCGGAGTGGATGCGGGCGGCGCCTGTGAAGATCACGGCGATGACGGCGACCTGGTTGCCGAGCTGGGTGATGGCGGGGATGACGGCCTGGAGCCGAGCCCCGGTCACGGACTCGCCGCGCAGGGTGTCGGCGTCGGTGTCGAGGGCGCGGGCGGCGAGCGGCTCGGCGCGGTAGGCCTTGATGGTGGTGAGCGCTTCGAGGTGGGCGGTGAAGCGCTGGGCGATCTGGCCGATGGCGTTCTGCTGGCTGATCATGCTGGCCCGCAGGTGTCGCATGACGGTCATGATGGTGACGGTCACGACGGCGAGTGCGACGACCGTGACGAGGGTGAGCAGCCAGTCGACCCAGATCATGGCGACCAGGGTGAGCAGCACCGTGAGCGCGGCGATCGGGACCTGCGCCCCGACGTCGACGAACTGGCGCAGCTGCATGGCGTCCGAGGTGATGCGGGCGGTGAGGTTGCCCGTGCCCTGGGCACGGACGGTGGACAGCGGCAGGCGCAGGGTGTGGGCCATGATGCGGTTGCGCAGCCGGTAGATCAGCTGCTCCCCCACGCGGGCGACGAGGAAGCCGGCGCCGGTCTGGGTCAGGGCGCCGCCGACGGCCGCGGCGGACATCCAGAGGACGGGGTCGGTGATGGACCTGCCGGTGGCGACGTTGGTGATGACCTCGCGGACCAGCAGCGGCACCGCGAGCGCGGCCCCGGTCGAGGCCAGTGCCAGGAGCAGGGCGACGGTCAACGGGCCGGGCGCGGTGGCGAGTTCCCGGCGCATCCGGATGTGCTGCGCGGGGGGTGCTCCCGGCGCGGGGGCGGGCGGCTTCTGCTTCACGTGGAGCGCCTTTCTGCTGTTGACGCAGCGCCAGTGCCCGCGGGAAGGGCCGCAGTCCGGGGCGCAACGCATGGGCGGTGCGGCTTGGGTGGCTGAACAGGCTGTACTGGCTGGAGCGGCTGGAGTGGCCGAGGTGGCTGTACCGGCCGAACCGGCCGGAGCTCCGGAGGTCCGGGGGGTCCGGGGAGTCAGAGGTCCGGCGTTCTTGCGTGGGTCCGGGGCAGGGCGGGGCGGTGGCCGAGGACGCGGTGGCCCCGCAGGGCGAGGTGGGCCTCGCCGAGGGCGGCCTTCAGGAGCGCGATCTCGCTGAGGAGCTGGCGCTCCCGCCGGGAGTCCTCGGCGCGGCGGGCGACGGGCTGGAGGCCGTCCTGGCCTGCCGTGATGAACTGGCGGCGCCAGTTGGACACGGCCTGCGGGGAGACGCCGATGTTCTGGGCGGCCTGGGACAGGGTGGTGCGTTTAGCGAGCAGGTCCAGGACGAGGCGTGCCTTCTCCTGTGCCGGTATGACGGGTTGTGGTGCCACGGCAACCCCCCTGGTGATGGGTCGTTCGGTGGTCTGGTGGTGTGTCCGCAGGTGTCACAGGCCGCGGAGCGCGGTGCTCCCGTCGCAGTCGATCAGGTCGGCCAGCATCGGGACGTAGGCGTGGAGACTGCTGTGCCAGCCGACGAAGGAGGCGAAGTCGCGGGCGTGGGAGGCGATGCGGGCGATGGCGCCGGCGGCGACGGTGTCGCGGTCCCAGCCGTCGCCGTAGGCGGTGAGGAGGGCGCCGGCCAGGGTGTGCTGCACCGAGGCGTCGGCGTGGAGGTGGCCGGCCGTGAGGCGGAACTCCTCCAGTTCGCCGATCACGCAGGCCAGGTCCACCTCGGGACGGCCGTGCGTCGCCTCGGCGCCGGAGAGCACGAGGGCGGGCCCCGGCCGGTCGGGCAGGATGATGTTGCCCAGCGTGAGCCAGCCGTGGAGCGTGGCGGCCGGTTCCAGCGGGCGCAGCAGCTCCGGGCCGTAGCCGCGGAGCTTCTCCCAGCGGGCGGGGCCGAGTTGGCTGCGCAGCCGGTAGTGGAAGCCGGCGCTCGCGCGAGGTCCGCGCCCGTTCTCCAGCCATCCTTCGAGCCGCTCCAGCCAGGGCGGGACCGGCCCGTCGGGCTGCCCTTCCGCGGGCCGCAGGCCGTGCAGGACCTTGAGCCGGGCCCCGAGCGCGCCGAAGACGTCCTGGAGCCGGTCGACCGGGATGTCGCCGCTGAGCAGGGCCCGGGCCGCGCTGGTCGTTCCCGTCGTGTGCCAGCCGGTGTGCTGCGGGCCGGCGTCGAAGGGGGTGGTGAAGCGCAGGCGGCTGTCGGAGGCCTGCTCGGCCTGCTCGGCGAAGTGCGGCGGCACCGGGGGATAGGGGGTCGTGTGGTTGACGCCCGGGGTACGCCGCCAGTGGATCGTGCCGTCGGCCTGCCGGGTGATGCGGGTGACCTGGAGCCCGGTGGCGAAGTTGTCGACGAGCTCGGGCTCGGCCGGGGCGGTCATGCGGCGGCACTCTCCTTCCAGGAACGCAGGTCCTCCAGGGCGCTGAGGGCGTGGGGCAGGCGGGCGGCGGTGCCGATGCCCTCCTCCCCGGTGGAGATGCTGACCCCGTGGACGGGCGGCAGGACCGCGACGTTGTCGCGTTCGGACAGTTCGAGGACGTGCCGCTGGTAGGCCGGGTTGAGGTGTCCGTCGGGCGGGAGCGACGGGCAGACGACGATGGGGGCCCGGGTGCACTGCAGGGCGAGCAGGGTGGGGCTGTCGCCGAGTCCGAGCGACAGGCGCGCGATGAAGTGCATGGTGGCCGGGTGGACGAGTACGGCGTCCGGCCAGGCGGCGAGTTCGACGTGCAGGGCCCGGTCGGGCGCCTCCGGCCAGACGTCGAGGGTGGGCATGGTGCTGCCGTTGGCGACGGCGGCGGCGGTGGTGCCCACGAAGCGCCGGCTGGAGGGGGTGAGGACGGTGTGCACCTCGGTGTCGGGGTAGCTGGCGCGCAGCCAGGTGAGCCAGTTGGGCAGCAGCATGGCCTGGATGCCGCCGGTGACGACGTAGAGCAGGCGCTTGGCGTGGAAGGCCGGTACGGCGGTCCGGGAGGTCGGGGTGGTCACTGGGCGCTCCGGCGGGCGAGTGCGGCGGTGATGGCGGTGAGGTCGCGCAGGGCCGCGCCGCGGCCCTCGTGCAGGTGGAGGCCGCAGACGCTGATGGCGACCTCGTCGATCCCGGCGTCGTGGTACGAGGCGATGGTGGCGGCGATCTCGTCGGGGGTGCCGGTGGCGAACAGGTTGTGCTCGATGATCATCTTGGCCGCGGCGGGGGTGTCGTCGGGGTCCACCGGGATGCCGGCCTGGTTGAGCATGTTGCTGTAGTGCGGTGAGCCCAGGTGCGCTCCGACGGCCTTGAGGGCGACCTGCTGGAGGTCGCGCTGCGGGCGGTCGACGGCGCAGTGGACGATGCTCACGATCCGCGGGGTGGGGCGGCCGGCCTTCGCGGCGGCCTCCTCCATGGCGGGGGCCAGGCGCTCGCGGATGTAGCCGAGCGGGGTCAGCCAGGTGATGGCCCGGTCGGCGCCCTCGCCGGCGAGCCGCGCCATCGGCTCGCGCAGGACGCCCAGGCCGATCTCGACGGGCGGGGTGTCCATCGAGGGCAGCCGCAGGCTCTCGGTCGGCCACGGCCCGTCGGGGTCCCTGGCCTCGCCGCCGTCGGCGAGGGTGCGCATCATGCGGATGTAGTGCCGCGCGGCGGTGACGGGCTTGTCGTAGGGGCGGCCGTTGGTGTGCTTCTGGAACACCGCGGCGCCGGGGCCGATGCCGGCCACGTACGGGTAGCCCGACAGCGAGGCGATCGAGCGGCCGTTGACCGCGGCGGTCATGGGGTGGCGCAGCGGCATGAGGGTGACGGCGGTGCCGTAGCCGAGGTCGAGGCCCATGCCGGCGAGCGCCGCGAAGACGGCGTGGGTCTCGATGGCCAGGGACTGCCCCAGCCACAGCCGGCGGCCCGAGGTGCTCTCGGCGATCCGGGCGTAGGGCAGCACGTCGCCGATGTCGGTGGGCATGACGGGGTACATGACGCTGATCTTGGACATGCTTCTCTTCCTTCGTGCGGTGGCCGGGGGCGGGCGGGGCTCAGAACCACTGGGCCGGGAAGTGTTCGGCGTCCCCGACGACGACACCGGCCAGGCGGGACGGGTGGCAGTGCGCCGCCGCCCGCCGGACGTCCTCGACCGTGAGCCGTGCCGTGGCGGCGGGGATGTCGACGAGGGCCGAGCCGGGCAGGTTCTGCGTGCTGCACGCGTTCAGCAGGGCGACGCGGCCGAGCTGGGACCCGAGGTTGAGGGCGTAGGCGCCGTTGATGAACCCGACGGCGGCGTCGAGCTCGTCCTGGGTGGGGCCGGTGGTGGCGAACTCCTCGGTGAGACGGTGCAGGTGGCGCATGGCCTCCGGCACCCGGGAGGTGGTGACGTCGGCCTCGATGACGAAGACGTCCTGGTCGATGAAGTCGGTCGTCGCCTTGCAGCGGTAGGCCAGCCCGTGCTGCTCGCGCAGGACGGTGTTGATCCGGGAGGCGAAGCTGCCGCCCAGGACGGCCCCGGCGACCTGGTTGGCGGCGAAGTCGGCGATGCCGGTGCGGGGTTGCGCCGCCGCGACCAGGCGGATCTGGGTCTGCTGCCGGCCCGGGCGGTGGCGGGAGACGATGCCCGGCGAGGGCGTGGCGATCGGCCGGGGCCCCGGCAGCGGGCCGGCGTCGTGGCCGCGCCATTCGGCCAGCGCCGTCTCGAAGTGGTCCAGGCACTGCGCGGGGTCCGCGGCGCCCACGAGGGCGAGTCCGGCGTGCCGGGGGACGACGAACCGGCGGTGGACGTCGGAAATCTGGTCCACCGTCACCTCGCGGACCTCCTCCGCGCGCGGGGACGGATCGGCCTCCGGCGGGAGGTGTCCGTAGAACTGGGCCCACATCTCGCGCATGGAGTCGATGGCCGGCTGGGCGTCGGCCAGGGTGGCCAGTTGGGCCACCTTGGCGACCGCCGCGCCGACCGTCTCCGGCGTGTACCGGGTGGTCACGACCTCGGTCAGGGTGTCGGCGAGGAGGGGGAGCAGGTCGGAGGTGGCCAGGACGGAGAACAGCAGCCACTTGCGGGTGCGGTGGACGGTCACGATGCCGCCCCACTGTTCGAGGCGGGCGCAGGCCGGGTGGCCGGTCCAGCAGGCGGTCAGGACTTCGAGGGCGGCGGTGTCCGCGCGGGTCCCGATCGGCAGGGGCACGGCGAGGTTCGCCTGGAGGAGCGGGACGGTGTCGAGCCGGGACGCGCTGAGGGTGAGCCCGCCGGCGGCCGCGCGGGTGACCAGGTCGTAGGTGGTCGGCACGGTCATGAGGCGTCCTCGTGGGGCAGCAGGTTGAGCACGGCGCGCCCCTCGGGCGCGGCGGCCCGGGCGGCGGCGGCGGCGATGTCGTCCGCGGTGGTACCGGCGACGCGCTCGGCGAGTTCGCCGCCGATGTCCGGCCGGCCGAAGAGCAGCTGTCCGCGGGCGAGGAAGCGCACGCGGTAGGCCAGCGAGTCGAGGTTGCGGTACAGGCCGGTGCGCGCGCAGGCCACGGCGCGGGCGGCCTCCGCCCCCCGCCCGCCCCCGCCGGCGACGTCCTCCAACTGCTGGAGGACCAGCTTCTCGGCCTCGTCGGCCTGGCCGAAGTCGTGGTGCGCGACGATGACGAAGGTGTCGGGGTGGGTGACGACCAGGGGGCCGAAGAATCCGACGGCGGAGTCCGCCTTCGCCCCGATCGTCGCGAGCGCCTTCCGCAGGCGGGAGTCGGCGCCGGTGGACAGCAGGTGGGAGAGGGCGACGTGGGCGGCGTACCCGTCCAGGTCGTGGCGCGCGTCGGGCAGGCGCGTGCCGATCGCCAGCGCGGGCCGGGGGGCCGCCGGGTCGTGGCAGGTGCCGCGCCGTTCCTCCGCGGGCACCGGCTCCCGGATGTCGGGGGGAGCGGAGACGGGCCGGGCGGGTACGGGGTCGAACCGGCGGTGCACCGCGGCCAGCGCCGCCCCGGGGTCGACGTCCCCGCAGATCGCCAGCACGGCGTTTCCGGGGGCGTAGTAGCGCCGGAAGAACTCGACGCAGTTCTCGACGGTGGCCGCGTCCAGGTCGGCCATTTCCCCGTAGCCGTTGTGGGCGTTCTCCCATCTGTCGAACATGACGGACGGGAGGACGGTCCACGGGAATCCCCCGTAGGGGCGCCCGGTCACCTGGAGCCTGATCTCCTCCTTGACGACGTTCCGCTGCGCGGTGAGCCGTTCCTCCGTGATGGTCAGGAATCCCATGCGGTCGGCTTCGAGTTCCAGGACCTTGTCCAGCGCCTCGCCGGGAACGACCTGGAAGTAGTCCGTCGAATCGGGGAACGTGTTGGCGTTGGCAATGCCTCCCCTGGCCTGGATGGCGGCGAAGTGCTCGCCGCTGGCCGTGTTCTTCGATCCCTGGAACATCATGTGTTCGAACAGGTGGGAGAAACCTGAGCGGGTGGGAATCTCGGTCCGGAAGCCCGCCCGGTAGTTGACCGAGATACCCACTCCGGAGGTTCCCTCGACGCGTTGGACGACGACGCGGAGTCCGTTGTCCAGTGTCGTGTGATGGATGGCGTCCGGCATGCGACGGATTAGACGCCCGTCGGCGCCGGCGCATCAAGCATTTCTTTCACCCCCCGCCGGGCCCGCCCAACGCCGCGAAGGCATCCCGGACGGTTCCTCAACTTTCCCTGATAGTTGAAGGTTGCCGTGCCGGAATGCCCGTCCCTAGCGTCTCCCGGCATGCAGACAAGTAGCCGTGCCCACGACGGGGCACTCCGGTTCACACCGGTCGATCTGGATGGTGTCCCGCACGTCGATGCGCTGCTCACCAGGCTGGGGCTCGGTCCCTTCGACCGCTCGACCGTCACCAGCGCCCAGGGACGCAACGACAATTGGAGCGGCACCACCGCCGCCGGCACCGAGGTGTTCGTCAAGCAGATCAAGGGCCCCGACCGCGCCGGCCGGGTACAGCACACTACGACGTTCTGCGCCGCGGCCGAGGGCCGCCTGGACACCCCCCGGCTGCTCGGCGTCGACGAGGAGCAGGGACTGCTCGTCTTCGCCTACCTGCCCGACGGCCGCTCCGGCCGGGAGCTCCTGGCGGACGACGCCTTCGACGAGGCGGTGTGCGAGCGCGCGGCGGCCGTCCTGGCGAAGGTGCACGCCCTGCCCCCGGCCGGCTTCGACACCGCGCCCCACCCGCTGCCCCCGACCGACCACCTCCAGGCGGTCGGCTACCGGTTCTACACCCAGGCGACCGCCGCCGAACTGGCCACCTGGCGGCTCCTGCACGGCGATGCCGAGCTCGCCCGGGCGCTGCACGAGCTGCGGGCGGCCGACACCGGGGACATCGCCTCGCGCTGTCCCGTCCACGGTGACCTGCGGCTGGACCAGTTCCTGCTGGCGGACGGGGTGCTCCACCTGACGGACTTCGAGGAGGCCCGCATCGGCGACCCGGCGCGTGACCTCGGAGCCTTCGCCGGCGAGTGGCTCCACCAGGCGGCCATGGCGATCCCGCTGACGCTGGCCGACGCGTCCCCGATGGGTCACGCGGCCACCCATGACGAGATCATCGCCACGGGTGTCGGCGAGATCGAGCAGCGCTCACCGCTGGTCCGCCGCTTCTACGCCGCCTACCTGGAGCAGGCACCGTCCTTCGTCCGCGAGGACAAGGACCTGGCCACCCGCGCGGCCGCCTACGCCGGCTGGCACATGATGGACCGGATGCTCGCCACGGCGGGCTCCGCCACCCGGCTCTCCCCGGTCACCCGGGCCGCGGCGGGAATCGGGCGCACCGTGCTGCTCTCCCCGGCCGAATTCACCTCGTCCCTCGGTCTGGAGGCCTGAGATGGCGCAAGGACACCTCGGCCTGGCCGACAAGATCGCCGCACTCGCCGAGCAGGTCACCGTCCTCGACGGGGGCCTCAAGGCGGAGACCGCCGGCGAGGTCTACGAGGCGGGCAGCCCGCAGGCCCTGGCCCGCACCCTCGGTTCGGTGCTGTACGACACCCTGCACTCCGGGCGGGCCAAGCCGCTCGGCATGAAGCCCCGTTCGCTGCGCGACGCGGCCCTCGACGCGGCCCTCGACGCCGCCACCGGTCCCCGGACGACCGCCGCCGTGGGCGCGTTCGTCGCCGAGGCGGACGGGCACACCGTGGTGCGGCTGGACGGGGTGCGGGTGCGGGTGCCCGACGAGGCGGTGGCCGGGCGCTCGGGCGACGAGGTCACGGTGGTGATGCCGTGCGCCCGGCCCGGACTGTCCGCGGGCTTCTTCCTCGCCGATTCGAGCCTGCCCCAGCCGGCCACGCGCGGACCGCTGCTGCGGCTGTACGCGCACCTCGACACCCCGGACGTGGCGCCCGCGGTCTGGGGCCGGCTGGTGGAGTTCCTGGAGGAGGCCGGTGTCCCGTGGCGGGCGAAGATCGCCTCCTCGCCCACCGTGTACCCCCGCAACGACGCCCTGGTGGTCTACCTGCCCCGGCCCTCGTGGCGGGTGGCCGGCCCGTGCGCGGAGATGCTCCAGGCCACCGGCCTCCTGGCCGACGGCACCTCCCCCTTCACCCGGGCGATCACCGCCTCGGTCGGCTGCGCCTTCGAACCGGACGACCCGGGCACGGGCCGGCGCGACCTGAGCTTCGGGCAGCACCGTGCCCAGGTCCTCGCCGAGGCGCTCGTGCGGCACGCCGCCGCGCTCACCGACGAGCACGAGGTGCTGGCCGACACCATCGCGACCGCCTTCATGGACGCCGGCATCGACCCCGCCGAGCCCGCCCGGAACCTCTCCTCCCCCCTCGTGAACGTCCTGCGACCGGCGTGAACGCCCGGACCGCCCCGAACCACTCCAGCTAGGAAGGACTTCTGCGCATGTCCGAGATCCAGAACCCCGAGACCGAGAACTACGACGTCGTGGTGGTCGGCGGTGGGCCGACCGGTTCCACCTCCGGCGCCCTGCTCGCCAAGGCCGGCCACCGCGTGCTGATCCTGGAGCGCGAGCGGTTCCCCCGGTACCACATCGGCGAGTCGCTGGTCACCGGGATGACCCCGCTGATGGAGGAGCTCGGCCTGGTCGAGGAGCTGGACGCCCGCTACCAGCGCAAGAGCGGCATCTCGCTGCGGTGGGGCAAGGACCCGCAGCCGTGGCGCAGCGACTTCTCCGCGGCCGGCTCGACGTACGACCACGCCTGGCACGTCACCCGCAGCGACTTCGACGAGCTGATGCTCGACAACGCCCGCAAGCTGGGCGCCGAGGTCCGGGAGGAGGCCCACGTCACGGAGGTCCTGCGGGACGCGGACGGCACCGTGACCGGCGTCGTGTACACCCACGCCGGGCGGACGCGGCAGGTCGACAGCCGCTTCGTGGTGGACGCCTCGGGGCAGAACCGCACCGTCGCGCGCAAGCTGACCGAGACCCAGTGGCAGGAGGACCTGCGCAACGTCGCGATCTGGGGCTACTACGACAACTACACCCCGCTGGAGGACCCGAACGACATCCTCGTCGAGGCGATCGAGGGCGGGGGGTGGATGTGGGGCATCCCGCTGTCGAAGACCGAGTTGTCCCTGGGCTACGTCCTGTCGGTCGAGAAGCTGAGCGAGGCCACCCGGCAGGGGCTGAGCCAGCGGGAGGTCTTCGCCCAGGGCCTGGAAGCCAGCATCATGGCCAGGACGATGGTCGACGCGGAAGCCTCCGTGGAGCTGCGGACGGCACGGGACTGGTCCCACCTGAGCGACCGGTTCTTCGGCCCCGGCTGGGCCGCGGTGGGCGACGCGGCGGCGTTCATCGACCCGCTGTTCTCCTCCGGCGTGTGGCTGGGCACCTCGGGCGCGTGGCTGGCGGCGCGCGCCATCGACGTCGCCCTGACCGACCCGGCGAACGAGGTGCACGCGCTGGAGCGCTTCGAGGCCGTCTACCGCCAGCTCTTCTCCGACATCCTGTCGTACGTGCGGTTCTTCATGGACCCCAACCGGCTGCGTGAGGAGTACATGCAGCGCGCGCAGGAGATCACCCACGTCTACACCAAGTCCTCCCGGGTCGGCTTCATGGCCCTGATCTCCGGGATCGGGGCGGTGGCGGACCTCGTCAACTTCGACCCCATGGGCATGGAGGGGCTGCAGGAGATCATGCTGGAGCGGCAGAAGATCGCCGCCGAGCGGGCCGCGGCGGCGGTCGGCGCCGGCGTCTGAGACACCGCGTCGCAGGAGGGGAGCCCCCCTGCGACGGAGACCGGGCCGGGCCCGTCCTGACACGGACGGGCCCGGCCCGGTCGTGCGCCCGGCCGGCCCGTCGTCGCGGGCCGGCACCGGCGGGCCTACAGCCAGCCGCGCTCGCGGGCCAGCAGTGCCACCTGGACCCGGTTGGTCGCGTCCAGCCGGCGCATCAGCGTCGCCACGTGCTTGCGGTAGGTGCGCACCGAGATGCCGAGGTCGCGGGCGCCGCTCTCGTCCTTGTCCACCGTGTACAGCGACTTGAGCACCTTGCGTTCGAGGTGGCTGAGCGCCTCCGCCGCGTCGGACTCCGCGTCCTCGGCCGCGGGGAGCTCCTGCGCGCCGCTCCACATCCGCTCGAAGAGCGCGACCAGGGCGGACACCAGGCCCGACTCCCGGATGAGGACGGCCCCGCGGGCCGTGTGGGAGGGGTCGAGCGGGGTCAGGGCGGCGGACCGGTCGCAGATGATCAGGCGTTCCAGCGGGGCGTGGGAGACGCGGATCTGGGCGCCCTTGGCGGTCAGCTCCCGCGCGTAGTTCATCGTCGTCGGGTCGTCGAGCGCGGCCGCGCCGAGCAGCGTCCGCATGCTGACCCCCCGCCTCAGGACCCGCTCGTCCAGCGGCCGCGCGTGGGCGATGTTCTCCGCGCTCATCACACCGGTCGGGTTGGTGGTCAGGCTCTCGGCCCAGGTGAAGAAGGTGAGTTCGTCGAGGACGGCCCTGACCGCCTCCATGCCCTCCAGGTGCTGGATCGCGTCGCCGGTGTCCGCGGCCCGGGTGTCGGCCGCGCGACCGCCGTGCTCGTTGATGAGGGAGCCCACCACGTCCCTGGCGGCGACCTGTCCCTCCAGGTCGTCGCGGAGCCGGCGCACCTTCGTCTCCACCAGCCCCTCCACCGCCTTGGCGGGCGGCACCGGGTGGAGCACGCCGTCCGACCCCTCCCGGACCAGTCCGAGGGTGGTCAGCCGCGCGCAGGACTCCTGCACCTGCCGTACGTCCTGCGACCTGTTCAGGGCGAACGCCGCCCGGCCCTTCTCGCCCGCGCGCAGCAGCCGTCTGTAGAGCTCCTCGTCGTCGGAGTCGACTCCCAGGAACGCCAGACTGGGCTCGCCCATGTTTCCCCCTTCGCCGCGCACGGCTGTGATCATTTCCAGTTGGTTCCGGCGTGCGGGGCCGGTCCATGCCGCACTGGAGGGGAAACAGGCGCCGGCGGGAGGCGCTGCGATGCGCGCCGGACTCTGGCCGCAGCCACGGCGCTCGCCTCGGTACCCGGCACCGGTCGTCGGCGCCGGGGCACAGTGCGGATGGATCGGGTTCTGGTCAGGAACCCGATCAGGAGTGCAGGGTCGGTCTCCTCCGGGTCGCGGGGTCCCGCCGCGTGGCGGTCGCACGCGTCCCGGTGCCGGACCTCAATCCCGGGGTCGTCCGGGGCCGGACGCCGATGCATCCGGGTCCGGCGCGGTCGTGCACGCGCCGCGCGGCAGCGGGTGGCGCACAGTCGGAGGAGCTGCCGGTACGTCGGCGGGCCGCGTCAACCGACCCACGGATGCGGTGGTGTGGATCCCGCGCATGGATGTTCCCCCAGGATGCCGAAGCGGACCGGGGTCGATACCTGGGCCCGCCATCGGCTAGATCCTCACCGCAGCGCTATAGAAGTGTCAACTACTCGTGGACCGAGCGTCCCGGCCGCCGGACGGCGGCCGGCCGGGAACGGTTCGTACGGCGTCGGCAGCGCTTGGCCTGCCAGGATGCGGGCGGCCCGAACGGGGCGACGGGCCCCGCGGAAGGACGTGTCCATGGCAGAATGCACCCATGTTTCACATGCGCAATCGCGACGCCGGGTAGGCGCCGCCCTACCGTGCGTACCGGACGGTAGGGGTCCGGAACGGGTGCCGGTGCACCCCCGGAAACGACGGAGGACCCCGCCGCCCGAGGGCGACGGGGTCCGACCTGTGCTCAGGAGGCTTGCTCGGGACGGGTGCACGGGGCGCCGCGCCCGGGGTGTTCGCCCGCGACGGGCGCACGGGGCGTGCGCTCAGGAACCCTGGCGCGCCACCGCCCTCGGCGCCCGGAGCTCCGGAGCCCCCGGCGCGGGGAGCCGCGCCCCGGAACGCTCCATGTACGCGAGGAGCGGGCCGGTCATCGCGGTGGTGGCCAGGGCCATCAGCACCAGTGCCAGGACCAGCGGGCCCGTCAGGATGCCGGCCTGGAGCCCGGCCTGAATGGCGATCAGTTCGGTGAGGCCGCGGGTGTTCATCAGGACGGAGATCTGCTGGGCGTCGCGGCGCGACTGGCCGCCGAGCCGCGCCCCGAGGTAGCCGCCGGCCGTCTTGCCGACGATGCCGAGCAGGACCGCCACCGTGATCAGGCCCCACGGGGTCGAGGCGTAGGCCTTGTTGAAGACGTTGATGCCGGTCACCACGAAGAAGACGGGCACCACGGCCGAACCCGCGCGCGAGACCTGCTCCACCGTGCGGCTCCAGGGCGAGGACTCGTCCGAGGGGATCGAGAGCCCCACCACCGCAGCCCCGAGGATCGCCGTCATCCCCATGTGCTCGACGGTGACGGCCACGGCGATCGCCGCGGCGCCCAGGGCGACGGCCGCCGTGCGGGGGGCCCGCACGCACAGGCTGCGCGCCCGGGCCGTCGCGAGGCCGAACCGGATGGCGAGCCCGCACGCCCCGGCGACGGCGAGGGCCAGCAGGGAGTGCAGGAACCCGGCGACGCTGCCCGCGCCCAGGCAGACGGCGAGCGTCAGCAGCAGCCAGCCCACGGCGTCGATGACGATCGCCGAGGACAGGGTCAGTGCCCCCGCCGTGGAGTCCTGCATCCTGCGCGCGTCCAGGATCCGGGCCATCACCGGCACCGCGCTGATGGACAGCGACACGGCCACCATCAGGACGAAGGCCGACAGGGGGGCCGTGCCGCGGACGGCGGCCCCTTCCCGGGTGAGGATCCAGACCGCGAGCAGCACCCCGCTCAGCAGCGGAAGGACCAGGGAGCCGGCCGCCACCCAGCCGACCGCCCGCCTGGGCAGGTGCACCGACCCGCGGCGCATGTGATGGGCGAGACCGACGAGGAAGAGGACGAGGCCGGCCTGGCCCACCAGCTTCAGATCGTCGAGGACGGCCTTCGGCAGGACGGAGGCGAAGGTGTCCGGGCCCAGGAGGGCCAGGGCGACGGGACCGGCCAGCAGCCCCATGGTGATCTCGCCGATGACCTCCGGCTGGCGCAGCAGGCGGGCCGCCTCGCGCCCGGCCTTGGCGGCCACCAGGACGACGGCGAGGACCGCCGCCACGTGCAGGAACAGCATCGTTCAAACCCTTCTACGGCTGGGCGCGGAGGCTCGCGGAACCGACGCGGAGGCTTGTGGCGGGGGTGCGGAGGCCTCCGGCGGCTGCACGGGGGCCTGCGGCGGTGACGCGGAGGTGTCCGGCGACGACGCGGAGGTGTGCGAGGAAGGCCCGGGGGAAGCGAGGGGGCCGCTTCCCCCGGGCACGCCCGCCCTCGTCGGGGGGTGCGACATGAGGGGGGACGACTGGTCCGTCTACGCGGCGAGCGCCTGGCGCCAGCGGACGGTGGACCCGATCTTCAGGATCGAGGCGCGGTAGACCCGGGCGGCGAGCCACATGCAGCCCGCGGTCGCCGCCAGCATCACGCCGGCGGCGAGCAGTTGCTGGGTCACGGAGACGGTTCCGACGCTGGCCTGGAGCGGGATCAGCATGCCGGAGAAGGGCGGGATGTACTGCAGGACGCCCACCCAGGGGGCCGACAGGTCGCCCGCGGCGACGGCGACGACCCCCACCGGGACGAGTGCGAGCACCATCACCGGCATGAGCACCGACTGCAGTTCCTCCGGGCGGGACACCAGCGATCCGGCCGCCGCGAAGAGACCGGCGAACAGCGCGAAGGACAGCAGGAACCACACCATCAGGGAGAGCATCGCCCCGGTACCGGGCAGGGAGGTGGAGGACCCGCCCGTGACGGCACCGGCGCCGGCCATGGCACCGACCAGCACGGCGATCTGCAGGACGGCGGCCGTCCCGATGCCGGCGACCTTGCCGGTCATCAGCCGCAGCGGGGTCAGCGTGGAGAGCAGGACCTCGACGATGCGGGTGGACTTCTCCTCCACCACGCCCTGGGCGATGAGCGAGCCCTGCCCGATGATCTGCATGAACAGGACGACCAGCAGGCTGACGGCGGCCGCCACCTCCTTGGTGGGCGGGCTGCTGCCGACGGTGACGATCTCGGGTGCCGCGTCGGCGAGGGCGGCTTCCAGGCCCGGCCGGTCGACGTGCTGGGCCTCCAGCGCGCGGGACATGGCCCAGGTGCGGCTCATCGCGACGGCCGCCTGCTGGGCCTGCGGGTCGCTGTTGCCGCGGACCAGGACCGACACGCGGCCGCCGGCGACCACGACCGCGGCGTCGACCTGCTTGCCGTCGGTCTGCTCCCGGGCCTGGTCGAGGCCCGAGCAGGCCTGCACCCGCACCTCCTTCGCGGTGACCCCGAACGCGGACTGCGGGGCACCGCAGGCCGCGACGGTGAACGTCTTGTCGGCGCCCATCGCGGAGAGCCCGACCACCAGCGCGGCGACCACCGCGACCATGACCGCCATTCCGACGAAGTAGCCCTTGCTCGCGAGGCGCGCGCCGACCTCCCGCCGGTAGACCAGCAGGACGTCCTGCCAGGACCGGGAGCGGTGGGTGCGTGAGGCTGGGGTCATCGGTCGGTACCGCCTTCCGGCGACTCGATCAGGTCGCAGAACATGTCGGTGAGCGTCGGCTGGTGCCAGGTCATGCGGCGGACGGTTCCGTGCGGCATGGCCGCCCGCAGCAGGTCGTTCTCGGTGTGGGTGCCGGTCAGTTCCACCAGCACCCCGTCGTCGAGCCGTTCGTAGGACGCGACCGCGTCCACCCCGTCCGGCCAGTCTGCGGCGGCGCCCTCGACCACGAGGTGGATGCGGGCCGGCGCCTGGGAGCGCAGCGCGTCGAGGCTGCCGCACGCGGCGAGCCTGCCCCGGCGGACCACGGCGACGCGGTCGCACAGCTTCTCCACCAGCTCCAGCTGGTGGCTGGAGAAGAGCACCGGGGTGCCCTGCGCCGCCTTCTCCTTCAGGACCGCGCTCATGTCCTGCACGGCGAAGGGGTCGAGCCCCGAGAACGGCTCGTCGAGGATCAGCACGTCGGGGTCGTGGACGAGGGCCGCAGCCAGCTGCACCCGCTGCCGGTTGCCCAGGCTCAGCGACTCGACGGTCTTGTCCCGGTACTCCGACAGGTGCAGGCGCTCGGTCCAGCGCACCATGGCGTCGCGCCCCTCGGAGGCCGACAGGCCGTGGAGCCGCCCGAGGTAGACGAGCTGCTTGGCCACCGTCATCTTCGGGTACAGGCCGCGCTCTTCGGGCATGTAGCCGAAACGCGCGGTGTCGCGCACGCTCACCGGGGTGCCGCCCCAGCGGACCTCGCCCTCGTCGGCGGCGAGCACGCCGACCGCGATGCGCATGGTGGTGGTCTTCCCGGCCCCGTTGCTGCCCACGAACCCGAAGATCTCGCCGGGCGGCACGGTGAAGGAGAGCGCGTCGAGCGCCTGGCGTTCTCCGTAGCGCTTCGAGAGGGAGTCGATCTCCAGCGGATTCAAGTCCGTTCTCTCTTCCTGGGGCTGGGCGGGGCGGCGGTGGGAGGCCGGGCCTGGTGACCGCTGCGCCGAGGGCTGCCGGGGGTCGGCACGGTGCCGGGTCCTTTGGGGGATACGGCGGACAGTGCGTTCCGCGAATCTACTACTTGAAAAACAGGAAAGTCCATGCCAGTCTGGCAACCATGGACGCTGAAGAAGCACGACGCGAGCTTGAGCAGGCCCACCTGTCCTACCGGGCCTCGGTCGAACCCCGACTGCCGGCCTGGGCGCCCCCCACCTGCGGGCTGCTCGTGGGTGCCGCGGTGGCGCTGGGTGGTCTCAGCCCCTCGCCCGCCTGGCTGAAGGTGCTGACCATCGGTACCGGGATCCTCCTCGCCCTGGCCGCCGACCAGATCCTGACCCGCATCCGGGCCGGGCAGGGCGTCACCGGTCTGCGCGGCCCCGCCCGTCGCCGGCGCAGTCGCACCATCAACGCCTGTGCGGTGATCGTGATCTGCGCGCTGGCCGTCAGCCCGGACCTCCGGTGGATCTGGGCCGGGCTGGGCGTGGTCGTGTTCGGCTACACCTGGTTCACACTGCAGAAGCAGGTTCGCGCATGACGGCCGAACTGGACGACGCGTTCCGGACCGTCACCCGCATCCGGATCGCGGCGTTCCTCTCCGGATGTGACGAGGCGGAGTTCCGGGCCGTCCAGGAGTACTGCGACCTCTCGCCCTCGAACCTCTCCAAGAACGCCTCGGCACTGGAGGAGAAGGGTTACGTCGCGGTCCGCAAGGGGTACGCCGGAAAGACGCCCCGTACATGGCTTGCGCTGACCGACGCCGGCCGCGGTGCCCTGGTCAGGCACATGGCCGCGCTGCAGGAGATCGCCGACAGCGCCGCCCGCCACGCCTGAGAGGCGGGGCGGGCCGGCGATTGGTGCTGCCTCAACGGGGGCCGTCTCCGGGAGGGACGGCGCCCCGTTGAGATGAGGTCACAAGATCAGCACTTGATGTCGTACGTGGTGGCGGACGCCACGAACGAACCGATGATGACGGAGATCTCGATGGAGCCCGGGGCCTCGGCCAGCGCGTCCGCGGTGAACTCGTCGGCGTTGGTGTAGGCGGCGTAACCGGCGATGAGCTTCTCGTTCATGGGGTGATCCTTTTCTGGTGAGCCGTTCCGAAGGGTTCGGAACGGAACGGGGAAATTCCGCGGTGCGGTTCCCTCTGAGAGCCGCACCAGGAAGGTGCGCATCTCAATAGACGACGGGAAAGGGCGGGTTGCCTGCCCGGACATTCCGCCGGCAGGCCGAGGGACGAACCTCGGCGCGCGGGCCTGAACTGTCCGGGGGAGCGCACGGCGCGGTGAATTCCTTCATCCGCCGCCACCCTCCGCACGGGATGTGCCCGGTCATGAGCGTCGCACCTCTGGGCCGGGGTGCTTGATCAGCAGCCGTTGTCCCAGGTGGCCGCGACGCTGAAGCCCAGCGACGCGGCGGTGATGACCCAGCTGACCGACTCGGCGGAGCCCGGGGCGTCGCTGAGGGCGGTGGTGCCGTACTCGTTGGCGTCGGTGTAGGCGGCGTAACCGGCGATGAGCTTCTCGGTCATGGGAATCTCCTTCGGGTGGCGCCCCCGGAGGGGCGCTTTTCCTTCAACCTCACCGGGCGGTGCGGTTGTTGTGAGAGAAGTTCAGCATCGGCCGGGGGGTCGCGTCGATGAGCCTTCGATCCATTCCTTGCATCGGCACGACGGCTGACCAGCCGGTTCGCGTCGAAAAGGAAAGCGGACCGGAAAGTTGACCGGGGCTTTCGGGGCTCCGGCGGGCGGAAAGGCGCGTGGTTCGGCCGCGCCGGCGGGCCGCCCCGGCTGCCGGGAACCGGCGGCCGGGAGGCGGTGGTCTGCCGTGACACCTTGGCGGTGCTTCCCCGGCCGCCGCCTGACGGATGGTCACCACGCTGTGGGAAGTGCCTGGGAGCCTTCCTGGGAGCCTGCTGGGAACATGTGCAGCATGTGGCACCGCCGGCTGCAGGAGTATGCGAACCCCGGCTCTCGAACCGGGGGCCCGGCGTTGGCAGAGTTGTCCCTGCAAGGCGAGAACCACCAAGTACCAGCAATGCCAACGGGGAGAGAGCAATGCGCGAGATGTTCCGTTCGAAGCCGGTCGCCCGCAGGGTGGGCACCATCCGTCGTACCGTGGTCTGTTCGCTGCTCGGAGCGGCCTCCCTCACGCTCTGTACCGTCGGCACGGCCCAGGCCGTCGAGCCGGCGCCGGTCGTCAGCGCGCCGACCGCGAGCTCTCTCCCCGACCTGGCGCTCGACCAGGTGCTCCCCCTGGTCGTCGACCTGCTCGGGATGGACTTCCACGACTGGGGGTGAGCCGCCCCGGGGCTCCGCCGGCCGGGCCGGCGGCACGGCGGGGCCTTTGACGGACGACGGGGGAGGCGGCATCGCTCCGGCCGGCGACGACGGGGCGGGGCCGGTGCCCCTCGACCGGGGCGCCGGAGGGCGCGCGGCCGTCCCGGCAGGCCGCACCGCGGACCGGGCGTGATCACCGCCACTCCCCGGACGGCCGTGCAACCGCCGTCCGGGGCACGGCAGTCACGAGCATCGGCGACCCGGCAAGCGTGCCGGGTCGCCCACCGCCCACCCGCCTCGTCACAAGGACCCGTCAATGCCCACTCACCATCGCGTGCGGATCGTCGCCACGGCCGACGTCCCGTACGGCGCCGCGTCGGAGCTGGCCGCGGTCCGGCTGGTCGCGCTCCTGCCCGCACGGTGGACGTGCGCCGGGCTGGAGTGCACGCCGACGAGCGCCGTACTGGCCCTGGCCCTGCCCGGGGAGGCTTCGCCGGCCGAGGTGGCCCTCGCGGTGGACGCGGCCCTCGCCCAGTCCACCCTGCGCGGCTGGGCCCGGGTCCCCGCCTGATCCGGCTCCGCCGTGCGGTGGTCCGGGCGCGCGGGCGGGCCGACGCGCAGTGCCCGTGTCCGACGACCCTGAGCTCACCCCCGATGCCCGCGTGCCCGCGGGTCACCACGAAAGCGAACGACGACAACGACACGAGGGAGAATCACCGTGCCCCGGCCCCCAGCCATGCCCTCCGATCAGAAGGCCGCCATCGTCCTGTCCATCCTGGCGGGCGAGACCACCGCTGCCGAGGCCGCCAGGTCCGCGGGAGTCACCGGGCAGGCCATCAGCAACTGGAAGCGCCGCTTCATCGAGGCCGGTTGCGGCGGACTTGAGGCGACCTCGGACCCGCAGGCCAGTCGAGAGGCCGAACTCCGGGAGGAGATAGCCCGGTTGAAGGGCGCCCTGGGCGACTCCTACCTGCAGCTGCAGGCCATCCGCCAGTCGATGCGCCCGCGGGCGGGCGCCGGCGGGCCCGCCCGCGCCCCCCTCGGAGGGCGCGGCAGGGGCGAGGCGCACGCGCTCGGCCAGGCGCGTCTCAACGGCGTGGTGCCGGCGCAGCGTTCCGCCTCCGGGGCCTGACGGCCCGGTCCCGGCGCTCCGGTGTCCCTGATGCGGACGCCGGAGCGGTGGCGTTTCCGGCCTGCGTTTTCCGGCCTGCGTTTGCGGTTTGCGCGTCCGATGTGGCGCCCGAGGCGGGGTCCGGCGGGTCCTGGCCGACCGGGTTGCTCATCCGATCATCAAAGATATCTGCTCGGATTCCGCGCCATTCTGGCCGATATTTTCCCCCTTTATTATCCGACAAATTCTGACGCTTGTGAATCTTTTCCAAAATCCCCCGCTTCGGCTTCAGGGCACCGTTAGTATCGGAACGATTGCTTTCGGTGACCGTTCGGTGCCGGACCGCGAAGGGGGTAGCCGTGAGTGGGAAGCTGCGCGCCGTGCTGCGTCGTGTCGCCTACCCGACCCTGCTGGTCACCGTCGTGTCGATATCGGTCGCCGCCCTGCGCTGGCGCTGGGACCTCGGGCGGACCAGCCAGCTTTTCCTGCTCGGCACCATCGGCTGTCTGACGGCCCTGGAACGGTTGATCCCGTACGAACCTGAGTGGCAGCCGACCGTCGGCGAATGGGGCTGGTACGGCGTCTACTTCGTCCTGACGATGGTCGGCGGGGCGCTGGCGCAGCTGCCGGTGACGGCCGCCGTCGGGTGGTTGGCGCCGCCGCATCCGACGCTGCCGCTGTGGGCGGAGATCCCGGCGGCGCTGCTGCTGGGCTCGCTGGCCAACTACCTGGTGCACCGCTGGAGCCACTCCAACCGGTGGCTCTGGCGGCTGCACGGGGTGCACCACGTGCCCGGGAAGGTCAACGTCGCCAACAACGGCGTCAACCACGTCGTCGACGTGCTGGTCACCCAGGGAGCGGTCCAACTCTCCCTCGCGCTGGCGGGTTTCTCGGCGGAGTCGGTGTTCGTGGTCGGTCTCTTCGTGGTCGCCCAGGGCTATTTCGTGCACGCCAACGTCGACGTCCGGCTCGGCGTGCTCAACCACGTCTTCGCCGGCCCGGAGCAGCACCGGCTCCACCACAGCGCCGACCTGGCGGAGGCCGGCCACTTCGGCTCCGACCTCTCCGTCTGGGACCACGCCTTCGGCAGCTTCACCTGGCGGCCCGGCCGCCGGCCGGCCGTGGTGGGGCTGCGGCACCCGTCCGAGTTCCCGCGGACGGACGAGGTGATCACCAGTCATCTCCAGCCCTGGAGGCGGCCGGTGCGCCCGGTCCGGGTCGACGACTCCCCGGCCTGAGGGCCCGTCGGTCCTCCCCGTCGGTCCTCCCCGTCGGTCCTCCCCGCCGGGCCGGCCCGTGCGGGCTGCCCCGCCGAAGTCCATCCGTACGTGCTCTCCCCGCTCCCCCGTCCTGCCCTCCCCGGCCTGCCCGGCTCCGGCCCGCCCTCCCCGGCCTGCCCGGAGCCGGGCCACGGCCGCCGTCCCCGTGCCCGCGCGGCCCTCCCTCGCCCGTGCCGCGCGCGCGAACGCAGCAACACAAGGACTCGACCATGACGGATTCACGCCTCGCCGCAGCCCCCGGCCCTTCTGATTCCCCGGCCCCCTCCGACACCGCCCGTCCCGCCCGCCCCGTCCGGCCCGCATTCGCCCGGAGTACCCCGGCCGCCCCCGCCGCCGACGGCCCCGAGCGCATCGCGATCATCGGCATCGGCTGCCGGCTGCCGGGCGGGGCCAACGACCACCGGTCCTTCTGGCAGAACCTGGTCGACGGCAAGGACTGCATCACCCCGACCCCGCGCAGCCGGTACGACGTGGCCACCCTGGGCAGCCGGGACAGGGCCAGGCCGGGCCGGCTGGTCGGCGGCCGGGGCGGCTACATCGACGGCTTCGACGAGTTCGACCCGGCGTTCTTCGGGATCAGCGGCCGCGAGGCCGACCACATGGACCCGCAGCAGCGCAAGCTGCTGGAGGTGGCCTGGGAGGCGCTGGAGGACGGCGGGCAGAAGCCGGCCGAGCTGGCGGGCCGCGAGGTCGGCGTCTACGTCGGCGCGTTCACGCTGGACTACAAGATCGTGCAGTTCTCGGACCTCTCCTTCGAGACCCTGGCCGCGCACACCGCGACCGGCACGATGATGACGATGGTGTCGAACCGGATCTCGCACTGCTTCGACTTCCGCGGCCCCAGCGTCTCCCTCGACACCGCGTGCAGCTCCTCCCTGGTCGCCGTCCACCTGGCCGCCCAGAGCCTGCTGCGCGGCGAGACCGACCTCGCGCTGGCCGGCGGCACCCTGCTGCACATCGCGCCGCAGTACACCATCGCCGAGACCAAGGGCGGCTTCCTCTCCCCGGAGGGCCGCTCGCGCACCTTCGACGCCTCGGCCGACGGCTACGTCCGCGCCGAGGGCGTCGCCGTGGTGGCGCTCAAGCGGCTCTCCGACGCCCTGCGCGACGGTGACCCGGTCCATGCCGTCGTCATCGGGAGCGGGGTCAACCAGGACGGCCGGACCAACGGCATCACCGTGCCCAACCCGGACGCCCAGGTCGCCCTGATCGAGCGGGTCTGCGCGGAGGCCGGGATCGCACCCGGCAGCCTCCAGTACGTCGAGGCGCACGGCACCTCCACCCCGGTCGGCGACCCGATCGAGGCGAACGCCCTGGCCCGGGCGCTGGCGATCGGCCGCCGCCCCGGCGACGCCTGCTACGTCGGATCGGTCAAGACCAACATCGGGCACACCGAGTCCGCCTCCGGCCTGGCCGGGCTGATCAAGTCCGCGCTGGCGCTCAAGCACCGGCTGATCCCGCCGCACATCAACCTGGAGACGCTCAACCCGGCGATCGACCCGGCCGCGCTGCCGTACCGGATCCCGACCGAGCCGACCCCGTGGCCCGCGCACGAGGGCCCGGCCAGGGCGGGCGTGAACTCCTTCGGCTTCGGCGGCACCAACGCCCACGTGCTGCTGGAGGCCGCCCCCGAGCCCGAGCCGGAGCCCGTCCCGGCGGGGCGGCCGCCCGGGTACACCGTGCTGCCGCTCACCGCCCGGGACGCCGCCGCCCTGCCCGAGCTGGCGGCCGGCATCCGGGGCGAGCTGGCCGGTGTCCGCGGCGGCGTCCCGGCCCGGCCGGCCGACCTCGGCCACACCCTGGCCCACCGCCGCCAGCACCTCGACGCCCGGCTCTCCGTGGTGCACGACTCCCGCGAGTCGCTGGACGAGGCGCTCTGCGCCTACCTGCGCGGCGAGCCGCACCCCCGGGTGCTGACCGGCCGGCGTCGCGAGGCCCGGCACCGCCGGCTGGCCTGGGTCTTCACCGGCATGGGCCCGCAGTGGTGGGCGATGGGCCGGCAGCTGTTCGAGGCCGAGCCGGTCTACCGGGAGGCCGTCGAGGCCTGCGCCGGGCACCTCGCCGAGCTGACCGGCTGGTCCCTCGTCGAGGAGCTGGCCGCCGACGAGACGCACTCCCGGATGGCCGAGACCTGGCTCGCCCAGCCCGCCAACTTCGCCGTCCAGGTCGGCCTGGCGGCGCTCTGGCGCAGCCGCGGCGTCCGCCCGGACGCGGTCGTCGGCCACTCCACCGGCGAGGTCGCCGCCTTCTACGAGGCGGGCGTCTACGACCTGGCCGACGCGGTCAAGGTGGTGGTGCACCGGAGCCGCCTCCAGCAGAGGCTGGCGGGCACCGGCGGCATGCTGGCCGTCGCACTCCCCGAGGCCGAGGCGGTCCGCCTGCTCCGCCCGTACGGCGACGCGGTCTCGGTGGCCGCGGTCAACAGCCCCGCCTCGCTCACCCTCGCCGGGGACGCGACGGTGCTCGCGGAGCTGGCCGCGGCGCTCACCGCCGAGCAGGTCTTCGCCCGCCCGCTGACCGTCGAAGTGCCGTACCACAGCGCCCGGATGGAGCTGATCAAAGACGAGCTGCTGGAGTCGCTGGCCGACCTCAAGGCCCGCCCCGCACAGGTGCCGCTCTACCTGACCGGCCGGGAGGGCACCGCGCACGGCACCGAGCTGGACGCCGCCTACTGGTGGCGCAACGTGCGCGACAGCGTCCGCTTCCAGCAGGCGGTGGAGCGGCTCGACGACGACGGGTTCAGCCTCTTCCTGGAGATCGGGCCGCACCCGGTGCTGGGCCGCTCGATCCAGGAGACGGTGGCGGCCCGGCCCGCCGACGCCGACCGCCCCGAGGTCTGCACGCTGGCCTCGATCCGCCGCCAGGAGGACGAGCAGGCGGCCTTCGCCACCTCACTGGCCGCCCTGCACAACCTCGGGGTCGAGGTCGACTGGTCGGTGCTCCAGCCCGCCGGGCGGCCCGTCCCGCTGCCGCGCTACCCGTTCAGGCGGGACAGGCACTGGGTCGAGCCTCGGCCGGTCGAGCAGGTCCGGCAGGGCCGGCAGGACCACCCGCTGCTCGGCCGCCGCCTCGCCGGTGCCGAGCCGGCCTGGGAGGCCCGGCCGGACGCCGAGGCACTGCCCTACCTGGAGGACCACCGCATCCAGGGCCAGGTGCTCTTCCCCGCCGCCGGCTACCTGGAGATGGCCGTCCAGGCCGTCCGCGCGCTGACCGGCGGCACCGATGCCGCGCTGGCCGGCATCGAGCTGCGCAAGGCGCTGTTCCTGCCGGACGGCGAGAGCCGTGCCGTCCGGTTCACGCTCTCCGCCGAGAACGGCGCCTTCACCGTCACCACCACCGGCCCCGGCGAGGGGCAGGAGCGCACCGTCCACGCCGCCGGCACCGTCCGCCCCGGCCAGCGGCGCCGCCCCGGCCACCGGCTGGACGCCGGTGCCGTCCGCGACCGCGCCCTCCGGCACCTGGCCGGCCCCGACTGCTACGCCGCGCTGGCCGGGCTCGGCTACCACTACGGCCCGGCCTTCCAGGGCATCCACGAGGTCTGGATCGGCCCGGGCGAGGCGCTGGCGGCCGTCCGGCCGACGGCGGCGATCGCCGGGCAGGGCGCCGGCCACCAGGTGCACCCGGTGCTGATGGACGCCTTCTTCCAGACCCTGCTGACACCCCAGCTGCTGGTGGAGGCCCCGGCCGGCACCGGGATCAGGCTGCCGCTGGCCATCGACGAGGTCCGGCTGGACGCCGTGGGCGAGCGCCCGCTCTGGGTGCACGCCACCGTCACCCGCGACGACGGGGACGAGCTGGTCGGCGACCTCGCGGTCTACGACGAGGACGGCGTGCCGCTCGGCGGGATCACCGGCTTCCGGGCCGCCGACGTGGAGAGGGCCCCCACCGCCGTCGGCCTCGCCACCATCGACGGCTGGCTCGCCGAGCCCGTCTGGACGGCGCTGCCGGACGGCCCGGACGCCTCCGAGCCACTGGCCGGACACCCCGACCACTGGCTGCTGTTCGCCGACGCCCGGGGCGTCGCCGAAGAGCTGGCCGCCCGGATCGCGGCCCGCGGCGGCGACTGCACCCTCGTCCGCCCGGGCAGCGGCTACCGGCCCGCCGGTGACGGCCGGCCGGCCACCGTCGACCCAGGCTCCGGTGAGGACCTGCGCCGGCTGCTCTCCGACCGGCGGGCCGAGGGCGCCGCCGACCCGGCCGCCGTCGTCCACCTCTGGAACCTCGACCGGCCCGCGCTGGCCGGGGCGGACCACGCCGCCGTGGCCGGCCACACCGGCGCCGGCGCGTACAGCCTGGTCGCGCTGGCCGCCCTGCTGCCCGCCGAACTGCCCGGCGCCCGGCTGCACATCGTCACCCGCACCGCCCAGGCCACCACGCCCGGGGAGCCGGTCGAGCCGCTCGGCGCCCCCGCCTGGGGCATCGGCCGGGTGCTGCGCCACCAGGAGCTGCCCGGCCACCCCGGCAAGCTGGTCGACCTCGGCCCGGCCGGCGACCCCGCCGAGGAGGCGGCCGCCCTGCTGCGCGAGTTCGGGCTCGCCGACGAGGACGAGATCGCCCTGCGGGCCGGTCGACGGCTGACCAGCCGGCTGCGCCCCGCCGAGGGCCTGACCGGGCCGCTGCCGCCGAGCCTGCGCCCGGACGGCGCCTACCTGGTGACGGGCGCCTTCGGAGCGCTCGGCCGGCTGCTCTGCCGCACCCTCGTCCGCCGTGGCGCCCGCCGGCTGATCCTGGTCGGCCGCAGCCCGCTGCCGCCGCGCGAGCAGTGGCGCGGCCTCGACCCGGCGAGCCCGGCCGCGCGCAACACCGCCTTCCTGCGCGAACTGGAGGCGCTCGGCGCCCAGCCCGTCCCGGTGCCGCTGGACGTCACCGACGAGGCGGCGCTGGGCGCCTGGCTCGCCGGGTACCGGGCGCTGGAGTCGCCGCCGATCCGGGGCGTGTTCCACCTGGCCGGGCAGGTCCGCGACACCCTGGTGCCGGACCTGGGCCGCGAGGTGTTCGACGCCGTCCACGGACCCAAGGTGCTGGGCGCCTTCGCCCTGCACCGGCAGCTCGCCGACGAGCCGCTCGACCACTTCGTGCTGTTCGCCTCGATCGCCTCGCTGCTGACCACCGCCGGCCAGACCAACTACGCGGCGGGCAACGCCTTCCTGGACGCTCTGGCGCACCACCGCCGGGCCCTGGGCCTGCCCGCGCTCAGCCTCGACTGGGGCCCGTGGGCCACCGGGATGATCGAGGAGCTCGGCCTGATCGACCACTACCGCAACAGCCGCGGCATGAGCTCGCTCGCGCCCGAGGCCGGGATGGCCGTGCTGGAGCGGGTGCTCGGCCAGGACCGCGCGCAGCTGCTGGTCGCCACCGTGGTCGACTGGCCGGTCTTCCTCTCCTGGTACCCGGCCCCGCCGCCGCTGGTCGCCGAGCTGGCGGCCGCGGCCACGGCGAGCGCCCCGGCGCCGCAGGGCGGCAGCCTGCTGGAGGCGCTGCGGGCGGCCGGCGAGGAGGAGCGCCGGGCACTGCTCACCGAGCGGTTCACCGCACTGGCCGCCGCCGTGCTGCGGGTGCCCGCCGAACAGGTCGGACCCGCCACCGGTCTGAGCGGCCTCGGCCTGGACTCGCTGCTCGCGATGGAGCTGCGGGCCCGGCTCAACACCGAGCTCGGCACCGCCCCGCCGGTGGTGGCGCTGCTCTCGGACGCGCCGGTCGCCGAGCTCGTCGACCGGCTGCACACGGGCCTCGCCGAGCTGATCGAGGAGGACGGCACGGGCGCGGCCGGCGCCGGGGTCGTCCGGTACGAGGACGAGTCGAGCCACCCGCTGACGCAGAACCAGAAGGCGCTCTGGTTCCTCAAGCAGCTCAACCCGGACGGCTTCGCCTACAACATCGGCGGGGCGGTCGAGGTCCGGGTGGAGCTGGAGCCGGAGCTGATGGCCGCCGCCTTCCGGGCGATGGTCGAGCGCCACCCCAGCCTGCGGGCCAACTTCGTGCTCGACGGCGGCCGGGCCGTCCAGCGGGTCGCCGCCGTGGCCGAGCCGGACTTCGGGGTCTTCGACGTCGAGGGACTGGACTGGCCGGAGGTCCACGACCTGATCGTCCGCGAGTACCGCGAGCCGTACGACCTGGAGCGGGACCCGCTGGTGCGGTTCCGGCTGTTCCGGCGCGGCCCGGCCCGCTGGGTGATCATGAAGGCCGTCCACCACATCATCTCGGACGCGATCTCCACCTTCACCTTCATCGAGGAGCTGCTCGCCGTCTACGAGGGGCTGCGGCAGGGCCGGGCGCCCGGGCTGCCCCCGGTCGGCGCCCGCTACCTCGACTTCCTCAACCGGCAGAACGCGTTCCTGGCCGGCCGCGAGGCGCCGCGGATGCTCGACTACTGGCGCTCGCACCTGCCCGCCGAGGTGCCGGTCCTCAGCCTGCCCACCGACAGGCCGCGCCCGGCGGTGCAGACGCACAACGGCGCCTCCGAGTTCTTCGTCCTGGACGAGGAGCTGAGCGCCCGGGTGCACGCGCTAGCCCGCGAGCACAACGTCACCGTCTTCATGGTGCTGCTCAGCGCCTACTACCTCCTGCTGCACGCCTACTCGGGCCAGGACGACATCGTCGTCGGCAGCCCGGTGACCGGCCGCACCGACGAGGAGTTCGCCGGCGTCTACGGCTACTTCGTCAACCCGCTGCCGCTGCACGCCTCGCTGGCCGGCGCGCCGACGGTGGCCGAACTGCTCGCGCAGGTCCGCACCACCGTGCTGGGCGGCCTGGACAACCAGGAGTACCCCTTCGTGCTGCTGGTGGAGAAGCTCGGGCTCCAGCACGACCCGAGCCGTTCCGCGGTCTTCCAGGCGATGTTCATCCTGCTCCACCACAAGGTGGCCACCGAGAAGTACGGGTACCGCCTGGAGTACATCGAACTCCCGGAGGAGGAAGGGCAGTTCGACCTCACGCTGTCCGCCTACGAGGACGAGGCGGAGCGCCGCTTCCACTGCGTCCTCAAGTACAACACCGACCTCTTCCTGCCGGAGACCGCGGCCCGCCTCGCCCGGCACTACGTCAACCTGCTGGACGGCCTGACGGCGGCCGCCGCCGACCACCCGGCCACCGGGCTGGAGCTGCTCGGCCGGGAGGAGCGCGCCCTGGTGCTCCGGCGGTGGAGCGGGGCCGAACGGCGGGTCGCGCACGAGGAGCCGGTGCACGAGCTGATCCTGCGGGCCGCCGCCGAGGACCCGTCCGCACCCGCGGTCGCCGCCCCGGCCGAGGCCGGGCCGACCGCGCGGATGGACTACGGCGAGCTGGCCGGGCGCTCCCGGCGGGCGGCCGCCCGGCTGCGGGCGCTCGGGGCGGGGCCGGGCTCGGTGGTGGGCCTCTGCCTGGAGAAGTCGCCGGAGCTGATCACCGCCCTGCTGGCCGTGCTCCGCACCGGCGCGGCCTACCTGCCGCTCGACCCGGGCCACCCCGCCGACCGGCTGGCCTACATGGTGGAGCACGCCGGAGCCGGGCTGCTGATCGGCGACCCGGAGCGGCTCGCCGGGCTGCCCGCGCGGGTCGTCGCACCCTCCGAACTCGACCGCCCGTCCGCGGAGTCCGCGGCGTCCGCGGCGTTCGCGGCGTTCGAGGACGCGCCGGCCGACCTCGACGCCCCCGCGTACGTCATCTACACCTCCGGCTCCACCGGCCGTCCCAAGGCGGTGCGGGTCTCCCACCGCAACCTCGCCTCGGCCTACCAGGCCTGGCGCGACGAGTACCGGCTGGAGACCGACGCCCGGGTCCACCTCCAGATGGCCGGCACCTCCTTCGACGTCTTCACCGGGGACGTGGTCCGTGCGCTCTGCTCGGGCGCCACCCTGGTGCTGGTCGGCCGGGAGCTGCTGTTCGACACCGCCCGCCTGTACGAGGTGATGCGCACCGAGCGGGTGGACGCCGCGGAGTTCGTCCCGGCGGTGGTCCGCACGGTCGTCGGCCACTGCGAGCGGACCGGCCTGCGGCTGGACTTCATGCGGCTGCTGGTCGTCGGCTCGGACGTCTGGAAGGTCGAGGAGTACCAGCGGCTGCAGGCGCTCTGCGGCCCGCGGACCAGGCTGGTCAACTCCTACGGCCTGACCGAGGCCACCATCGACAGCGCCTACTTCGAGGGCCCGGTCGACGGGCTGGAGCCCGGCCGGATGGTCCCGATCGGGCGGCCGTTCCCGAACAGCGCCTTCTACCTGCTGGACGAGCAGGGCCGGCCCGTCCCGCCCGGCGTGCCGGGGGAGCTGTGCATCGGCGGCTCCGGGGTGGCCCTCGGCTACGTCGGCGACGAGGAACAGACCGCCCGGCGCTTCGTCACCCTGCCGGTCGGCGGGGAGGACGGCACCGAGCCGGTCCGGCTCTACCGCACCGGGGACCTCGCCCGCTGGGACACCGGGGGCGGGGTGCACCTGCTCGGCCGGGCGGACTCCCAGATCAAGGTGCGCGGCCACCGGATCGAGCTCGGCGAGATCGAGACCCGGCTCGCCGAATGGCCCGGGGTGGACCGGGCGGTGGTCACCGTCCGGCCGGACGGGAGCGGCGACAGCGTGCTCTGCGCCTACTGCGTGCCGGCCCCCGGCGGGACGCTGGACCGCCGCGAGCTGCGCCGCCACCTGGCCGGCCACCTGCCGACCTTCATGATCCCCGCCCACTTCACCGAGCTGCCCGCACTGCCGCTCACCCCCAACGGCAAGGTGGACGTCGCCGCGCTCCCCGCCCCCCGGGCGGACGCCGCCGAGCAGGCCGCCGAACCGCCGGTCACCCTCTACGAGGTCCGGATGGCCGAGCACTGGCGGGCACTGCTGGGGATCGGGGAGCCCGGCCTCCAGCACGACTTCTTCGAGTGCGGCGGCAGCTCGATCAAGCTGATCGAGCTGATCCACGGGCTGCAGGGCGAGTTCAACATCAGCATCCCGGTGAGCCAGCTGTTCCGGGTGACCACCCTGCACGGGATGGCGAAGACGGTGGAGCACATCATCACCGGCCGGATCGAGGGCGCCCAGCCGTACCTCTGGTTCAACCGGGAGCAGCAGCAGACCCTCTTCTGCTTCCCGCCGGCCGGCGGCCACGGCCTGGTCTACCGGCAGTTCGCGGCACACCTGCCGGAGTACCGGATGGTCGCCTTCAACTACGTCGCGGGCGACGACAAGATCGGCCGCTACGCCGACCTGATCGAGACCGTCCAGCCGGACGGGCCCTGCGCCCTGCTCGGCTACTCGCTCGGCGGCAACCTCGCCTTCGAGGTGGCCAAGGAGCTGGAGCGGCGCGGCCGGGCGGTGCCCAACGTCGTGATCATGGACTCGCACCGGATCCCGGAGTCCTTCACCCTCGGCGACGAGCACGTCCGGGCCTTCGAGCACGAGCTCGCCGAGCACCTCCAGCGGCACACCGGCTCGGACGTCGTCGCGCAGGAGACCCGCGAACAGGCCCGGGACTACCTGCGGTTCTGCAGCCGGACGCCCAACCTCGGGGTGATCACCGCGCCGGTCAGCGTGATCTCCGACGATGCCAAGGTGGCCCTCCACGCGGCCGGGCAGTACGGCGCCTGGCACGGCAGCTCGGCCACCGGGACGGCGGTGTTCCGGGGCTTCGGCAGCCACGCCGAGATGCTCGACCACGGGTACGTCGAGCGCAACGCCGGGCTGGCCAGGGACATCCTCGCCGGGGGTGGCGTCCATGCGTCCTGAAACCACGGACCCCCGGGCCGCGCAGGCCCCGGCCGGCCGGCCCGAGGCCGCCGGCACCCGGCTGCCGCCCCCCGGCAGCCCCCCACGAGAGGCGGACCTCCCCATGCTCCGGCAGCACCGGCCGCTGGCCTACCCCTTCGAGTCGCCCGGTCTCGAACTCCACCCCCGGTACGCCGAGTTGCGCGACCAGCCGCTGGCCAGGATCCGGCTGCCCTACGGCGACGGCGCCTGGCTGGCCACCCGCTACGAGGACGTCCGCACGGTGCTCGCCGACCCGCGCTTCAGCCTCGCCGAGGCGATGGGCCGGGACCAGCCCCGGATGCGGCCGGTCGCCCGCACCGGCGCCGGCCTCTTCTCCACCGAGCCGCCCGAGCACACCCGGCTGCGCTCGCTGGTGGCGCGGGAGTTCAGCGCCCGCCGGGTCGAGCGGCTGCGCGCCCGGGCCGGGGAGCTGGCCGGGGAGCTGGTCGACGCCATGGTGGCGGCCGGCCCGCCGGCCGACCTGGTCGAGGACTTCGCCATCCCGATGCCGACCACCATCATCTGCGAGGTGCTCGGCATCCCCGCCGAGGACCACCGGATGCTCTGGCACTGGGCCGAGACGGTGCTCTCCGCCGTCACCCCCGGCGAGGTGCTCGCCCTGGAGGGCCGGGCGTTCATCGAGTACATGGCCGGGGTGCTGGACCTGCGCGGCCGCGAGCCCGGCGAGGACCTGCTGACGGTGCTCGTCCGGGCCTGCCGCGAGCAGGGCCTGATCACGGAGGAGGAACTGCTCTCGATCGCCTGCGACCTGCTGATCGCCGGCTTCGTCTCCACCACCAACCAGATCGGCAACTTCTTCCACCAACTCCTGGTCAACCCCGAGGAGTTGCGCCGCCTCCGGGAGAAGCCCGAGCTGATCCCGAAAGCCGTCGAGGAGCTGATGCGGTACGTCCCGCTGCTCACCGGCTTCAGCCTGCCCCGGTACGCCACGGCCGACGTCGAGCTGGGCGGGGTCGTCGTCCGGGCCGGTGACGCGGTGATGATCGCCACCGCCGCGGCCAACCGCGACCCGGACGTCTTCGAGGAGCCGGAGCGCCTCGTGCTGGACCGGCCGGGCAACCCGCACATCGGCTTCGGCCACGGCGTGCACTACTGCATCGGCGCCCACCTGGCCCGGCTGGAGCTCCAGGTGGCCATCGGGACGGTGCTGGCTCGGTTGCCCGGTCTGCGGCTGGCCGTCCCCGAGGACGAGCTGCACTGGAAGGCGGACGCCATGGTCAACGGCCTGCAGGCGCTCCCGGTGGCGTGGTGACGGACCGTCAGGAAATGCCAAGGACGACGAGGAAGGCCAGGGAATTGGCACGGCAAACACCGAAGGGGCGCCGGGAGTCGATGATCATCGTCGGCGGCGGCCTCGGCGGCCTCTCCACCGGCTGCTACGCCCGGATGAACGGGTACCGCACCCAGATCTTCGAGATGCACGAGATCCCCGGGGGCTCCTGCACCGCCTGGGACCGCAGCGACTTCACCTTCGACTGGTGCATCAGCTGGCTGCTCGGCAACGGCCCGGGCAACGAGATGTACCAGATCTGGCTGGAGCTCGGAGCCCTCCAGGGCAAGGAGATGCGGCACTTCGACGCGTTCAACATCGTCCGCGGCCGGGACGGCCGGGCGGTCTACTTCTACTCCGACCCCGACCGGCTGGAGGCCCACCTGCTGGGCATCTCCCCGGCCGACGCGGCCCCGATCCGGGAGTTCTGCAACGGCGTCCGGACCTTCCGCAAGGCGCTGGCCGTCTACCCGTTCCTCAAGCCGGTCGGGCTGATGGGCCGGGTCGAACGCTGGCGGATGCTGGCCTCGTTCCTCCCGTACTTCAACACCATCCGCAAGTCGATCACCGTGCTGATGACCGACTACGCGCAGCGGTTCCGGGAGCCGCTGCTGCGCGAGGCGTTCAACTTCATCCTCTACGAGAAGCACCCGGCCTTCCCGGTGCTGCCGTTCTACTTCCAGCTCGCCTCGCACGCCAACCAGGCGGCCGGGGTGCCCGAAGGGGGCTCGCTGGCCCTGGCCCGGTCGATCGAGGAGCGCTACCGCAAGCTCGGCGGTGAGATCACCTACAACGCCAAGGCCGAGGAGATCCTGGTCGAGAACGACCGGGCGGTGGGCGTGCGGCTCAGCGACGGCCGGGAGTACCGCGCCGACATCGTGGTCTCCGCCGCCGACGGCCACACCACGGTGATGAAGCTGCTCAAGGGCCGCTACCTGAACGACACCTACCGCAGGCTGTACACCTCGCTGATCGACGAGCCGGGCCAGCTGTCGCCCGGGTACGTCTCCCTCTTCCTGGGCCTGCGCCGGCCCTTCCCGGAGGGGGACCCGTGCACCACCTACCTGCTGGGCGAGCGGGAGACGGAAGGACTGACCGGCATCCGCTGCCCCAGCATGAACGTGCAGTTCCGCACCCGGCACTACCCCGAGCTCGCGCCCCGGGATTCCACCGTGGTGTTCGCCACCTACTTCTCCGACATCGGCCCCTGGCGGGAGCTGCGCGAGGGCCCCGAGCAGTCCTCCCGGGTGCGGCGCGGCGAGGAGCTGCACACCCTGCCGGTCAAGCACGGCCGGGAGTACACCGCGGCCAAGCGGAAGGTCCGGGGCACCGTCGTCTCCTTCCTGGACGAGCGCTTCCCCGGCTTCAAGGACGCGGTGGCCGTGGCGGACGTCTCCACCCCGCTCACCCAGGTCCGCTACACCGGCGTCTACGACGGCACCTTCCCGGGCTGGAACCCGTTCGTGGAGGGCAGCGAGACCGTCGAGCAGGAGATCAAGAAGAACGGCCCGGTGCTGCCCGGGCTGGCGAACTTCTACCTCTCGGGGGTCTGGGCCACCATCGGCGGCCTGATCCGGGCGGCCGCCGCCGGCCGGCACGTGATGCAGTTCATCTGCCGGGACGACGGCGTGGAGTTCCACGCGGAGATCGACCCGGGTGCGCCGCCGCCCACCCATCTGATCCTCCCGGTCGGCCGGCCGCCGCAGCAGGCCGGCCCGGTCGGGGAGATCCCGTCCACCAGCACCGCACCGACAGGGGCCCTGGCATGAAGATCGAGAAATGGGTGGTCCGCGAGCACCTCGACGGGGTGCCGGACGTCAACCGGGTCTACCGGAAGGTGGTCGAGGACGTCACGGTCAGCCTGCGCCCGGACGAGATGCTCTTCCGGACCAGGTACGTCTCGGTCGACCCGTACCAGAACGGCCTCGCGCTGGAGACGCCGATCGGCCACCACATGGGCGGCGACTCGGTCATGGAGGTCCTGGAGGCCGGGCCCGAGGCGGCCTTCCGGGTCGGCGACCTCGTCCAGGGCTTCGGCGGCTGGCGCAGCCACGTCGTCCACAACGGCGCCGAGGAGGTGTGGAAGACCGGCACCTTCCCGATGGTCTTCCCGGCCTACCGGCGGCTAGACCCGGCCTGGTACGACGAGAAGCTGCCGCTCTCCACGGCGCTCGGCATCATGGGCGCCCCGGGGATGACGGCCTGGGGCACGCTGACCAGGTTCATGACCGTCCGCCCCGGCGACACCGTGGTGATCAGCGGCGCCTCCGGCTCGGTCGGCACCCTGGTGGGCCAGCTGGCCAGGCGTGCGGGCGCCGGCCGGGTGGTCGGCACCACCGCCTCGCCCGGCAAGGCCGAGTACCTCAGGGAGCTCGGCTTCGACGAGGTGGTGCTGTACGACCAGGCGGACGACGCCGGGAAGGTCCGCGAGGCGCTGCTGCTCGCCGCCCCCGACGGCGTCGACCGCTACTTCGACAACCTGGGCGGGACGGTCACCGACGCGGTGTTCACCATGCTCAACGTGAACAGCCAGGTCGCCGTCTGCTGGCAGTGGGCGACGACGGTGAACGGCGAGCTGACCGGGCCCCGGCTGCTGCCGTACATCATGTTCCCGCGCACCACGATCCGCGGGATCTTCGCCCAGGAGTGGTTCAACGAGCCGGAGCTGGCCGAGATGCACCGCGACCTCGGCGCACTGGTCCGCAGCGGCGGGATCCGCTACCACCAGACCGTGCACAAGGGCTTCGACGCGATCCCGCAGGCCTACCGCAGCCTCTACGTGGACCGGGAGGCGAACCGGGGCAAGGTGCTGGTCGAGGTCTGAACCCGGAAACGACGGGTGGGAGGGGCCCGCAGGCCCCTCCCACCCTCACGCACCTTCACGCACCCGGGCCGAACGCCCCGGAGGGCTACTCGTCGTCGAGGTCCAGGCCGCCGGCGTCGCTGCCGTCCGGGGTGCCGCTGATCGCGTACCCCTGGCGGCGGGCCTCGTAGCAGGCCACCGTCGCGGCGGCCGAGACGTTCAGCGAGCCGACCCGGCCGAGCTGCGGGACGAAGACCACCTGGTCGCAGAGGGCCAGCGCGTCGGGGGTGATCCCGCGGTCCTCGTGGCCCAGCACGAAGGCGACCGCCGGGGTCAGCTCGGCGGCGAACATCGGCACCGCCTCGTCGGCCAGCTCCAGTCCGACCACCTTGTAGCCGTCCGCCTTCGCGGAGGCCACCGCCTCGGCGACGGTGGGGAAGTGCTCCACCTTCAGGTACTTGTCGGTGCCCATCGCGGCCTTCTGCGCGCCGGACGAGCGCACCGACGGGGTGTCGCCGGTCAGGTACAGCTTCTCGGCGCCCATCGCGGCGGCGGTCCGGACCACCGAGCCGACGTTGAACGGCGACTGGAGGTTCTCCAGGATCAGCGCGAGCCGGAACTCGTTGCTGCGCCGCCACTGGCGGTGCAGCCGCTTCAGTTCGGTCCCGCGGAGCTGCTTCAAGACGTCTTACCTCGTCCACTCTCGGGGCCCGCACCCTCGGGGCGGGGCCGCGCTTCCAGAATCCGGAACCCGTTGACCGACGTGACCCGGCCGGTCGGGTAGCCCTGCTCGTTCAGCCACTTCTGCAGCGAGTCCGAGCCCAGGTTCTTCTGCACCACCAGGAAGGCCGAGCCGTCCGGGGTGAGCCGGCCGAGCCACTGGTGCAGCAGCCGGCGCAGCGCGGCCTTGCCGATCCGGATCGGCGGGTTGGAGTAGATCGCCGCGAACCGCAGGTCCTCGGGGACGTCCTCCGGCAGGGCCGCCTGCACGTTGCCCAGCCCGAGCGACTCCGCGTTCAGCCGGACCAGCTCCAGCGCGCGGGTGTTCACGTCGACGCCCCAGACCGGGAGCCGCTTGCGCCGGCTCGCCCAGGTCAGGGTGATCGGGCCGTAGCCGCAGCCGACGTCCAGGATCGGGCCGCGGACCCGCGGCGGCGGGGCGTGCTCCAGCAGGACGCGGGTGCCCGGGTCCAGCCGGCTGCGGGAGAAGACCCCGGCGTCGGTGGTCAGTTCCAGGGTGAGGTCCGGCAGGGTCACCGTGATCGGACGGCGCTCGCTGGCGACCTCGGGTGCACCGGTGAAGTAGTGCGAGCCGGACATGATTTCCCCGTCGTTCGTAAGGGCTTCGGGGCCACCGGGTGGGTGTGGGTAAGCCCTGCTGGTACGGCACTGATGGTACCCCTGGCGGCCCGGGCCCCGGATCCCGCGCCGTCGGGGGCCGGCCGGGCCCAGGACCCCGGCAACACGCCGGGAGGCGGGCGGCGCATCGCGTCCGGGCGGCCGCCGACGGATACTTCCAGTACCCGGGGCGGGACCGTGGGAGCCTCCGAGCAGCGAGGACGGATGCCATGCCGCAGAATCACGAGGACTACCTGGACGAGGTCTCCGAGACGGTGGAACCGGACGACGCGGCCGAGGAGGGCGACGAGTACGACGAGCTGGCCGAGCGCCGCGCCCTCGGCGCCGACCCGGCCACCGAGGTCGCCGACGTCGCGGAGCAGAGCCGGATCGTCCAGCTCGACGAGGACGAGTACCGGGAGTAGCGGCCCGCTGCGCCCGTCCGCGCCCGGACCGGGCCCACGCGCCCGGACCCGACTAGAGGGCGCCGCGCCGCTGGAGCCAGGTGAACGCCGCCCAGCCCGGCAGCACCGGCAGGACCAGGGTCAGCAGCCGGAAGAGCGCGACGGAGGCCAGCGCACCGCCCTCCTCCATCGACGCGGTGTGCTCCATCAGCGTCACCAGCGCGCTGTCCACGGCGCCGGCCCCGCCCGGGGTCGGCGCCGCGTTGCCGACCGCGTTGCCGATCAGGAAGACCACCGCCACCGAGGCGAAGGCCGGCTCCCGCCCGACCGCCCGGGCGCAGCAGTACAGGCACGCCACCAGGCAGAGCGAGACCAGCAACTGGCCGGCGATGCCCACGGCCAGCCGCTGCGGGCTGCGCAGCAGCTCCAGCAGCCGGGGCAGCACCTCGGAGGTCAGCGGCCGCAGCCGGGCGGTCAGCCAGCGCCGGGCCGGCGGCACGGCCGAGACCCCGGCCAGCAGCACCGCGGCCCCGGCCAGGCCGCCCACCACGGCCGGCAGGGCGTCCAGCTCGGAGCCGCCGGGTTCCAGCCCCAGCAGGTAGACGAAGGCGCCCAGCTGCAACAGGTGCAGCACCAGGCTGAAGAGCTGGCCGACGCCGACGCTGGACAGCGCCTGGGCGGTCGGGAGGCCGGCCCGCTGGAGGAAGCGGGTGTTCAGGGCCACCCCGCCGACGCCGCCGGGCGAGACCAGCTTCACGAAGGCGCCGGCGACCTGGGCGAGGACGGCGTGGCGGAAGTCGAGCCGCTCGGGGACGAAGCCGACGAAGCCCATCGCGGCCGTGAAGTGGCTGGCGGTCGCGGCGAGCAGGGCGAGCACCAGCCAGAGCGGGTCGGCGTCGGCGATGGTGGCGACCGGGTTCTGCTCGCTCGCGAACAGCTGGGGCAGCAGCAGCCACCCGGCCGCCACGCCGCCGCAGACGGCCATCAGGGTGCGGGGGCGCAGCCGCTCCAGCTTGACCGCCCGCACCGGCGCCTGCGGCCGGGGCCGGAGGACCTCGGCGCGGATGGCGTCGAGCAGTTCGACGGGCGGCGGCGGGGGAGCGGCGGCCCGGGCCGCCCTGCCCCCGGCCGAGGTCCTGCCCGGCGCCCCGGCCGGGGTCGCGGCCGGGGTCGCGGCGGCCCGCTGGGCGGCCGCGGCAACCTTGAGGGCGGTGCGGGTGGTACGGGCGAGGGCGATGGGCTGGAGCAGCGGGAGGGCGGCGCCGACGGCGTCCGGCCCGAGGACGGCCACCGCGCTGCGCACCGCCCGTTCGGCGCCGGTGCGCAGCGCGAGGGTGGTGAGCAGCTGGGCGATGTCGCACTGCAGGACCAGTTCGCTGGCCGCGATGTCGCCGTCCGCGAGGTCGACCAGGTGCACCGCGCCGGCCTCGTCCACCAGGATGGCGGAGGGGACCAGCGCGCGGTGCGAGATCTCCCGGCGCTGGAGCAGCGAGAGCTGGGTCCAGGCGTCGGTGAGGAGCGCGTCGGTCAGTTCGTCGTCGGCGAGCTGGTCCAGGGTGCGGCCGGGCAGGCGCTCGTAGGCGACCAGGGCGGTGTCGCGGCCGAGCTCGACGGTGGCGGCGATCCGGCGGGTGCGGACGCCGGCGGCGACGGCCGCGTACGAGACCAGGGCCTCGTGTTCCAGCCCGGTGCGCAGGGAGCGCAGGGCCCGGGGGTGCGGCGCGGTGCGCAGTCGTAGCCGGCGCCAGGCGCGCTGGACCAGCGCGGCGGTGACCGCCTGCCGGTCGAGCAGCTGCACGTCGAGGTCGGGGCGGCCGCCCTCCTGGCGCACCAGGTAGCGGTCGGGGCCGTCCGGGGCGGCGGCGACCGGGCGCAGGCCCGCCTCGCGCAGGCTGTGCAGGAGCAGGGCCGGCCGGGGCCGCGGGTCGGGGGTGCCGACGGCGTAGCGGGTGCCGTGGGCGGCGGTCCAGCCGATCAGCAGGCCGAGCAGCAGCGCGGTCGGGGTGGCGTACCCGGCGGCGAGTCCGGCGAGGCCGGAGGCGGTGAGGACGATCCGGGGCATCCGGCGTTCGCGGGCGCCGGAGGCGGTGAGGAAGGCGAGGACGGGGGCGAGGTAGCCGTAGACGGGTTCGGTGTGGGCGGGGCCGCCGCCGGGCAGCCGCTGGGTGAGCGCGTGGAGCAGCGAGGCGGGGGCGGCGCCGTCGACCCAGAGGTCGAGGGCGATCGAGAGCCCGTAGGCGAGGACGGCGGCGAGCAGCCCGTCGGAGAGGTGCTGGAGGGTGCGCCGGCGGTCGGGCGCGGACCCGAGCAGCCGGCGGGCCGCCGAGTACGCCGGGACGAGCAGCAGGGCCGCGGTGGAGAGTCCGCCGGCGAGGCCGGCCAGCGGGCGCGGGACCAGCCGGGCGGCCGCGGCGACGTCGGCGGCGATCCCGCCGGTGGTGGCGCGGGCGTAGTCGGCGAGCAGCAGGCAGAGGGCGATCGCGGCCAGGCCGGCGAGGCACCGGATCAGGGCGACCGGCTGGCGGATCCGGCCGGTGCCGGCCGCGCCGCGGGCGTCCGCGGTGCCCCCGGCGTGTTCGGGGGCGGCGGTTCGGGCGGCGTGTCCGGTGCCGTTGGTGCCCTCGGTGCTGGCGGCGTCGGCCGGAGCCGGGCTGTCCGGGACATCCGGTATGTCCGGTGATGTGCCGGGGTCGTCCTGCCCGGATATACCGCCTGCCCGGGCACCGCCGGTGTCGCTGTCTGTTCTCCCCGTTACAACCGCCACGGTTTGCATGCTCCCATGGCGCCCGCCCGGCCCGCCGGGGAACCCGCGCGGGCGTGCAGGCCCGGCCTCGGGCCTGCCGGGTCAGGCCTGCCGGGTCAGGCCTGCCGGGTCGGCAGGGCGACCAGGTGGCGCAGGTTGACGTGCCGCGGGCGGGTGACGGTGTAGCCGATCAGGTCGGCGATGTCGTCGGCGGTCAGCGCGGGGATCGCGGCGAACATCCCGCCGAGCTGCTCGCGCAGCACCGGGTTGTCGATGTGCCCGCCCAGCTCGGTGTCGGTCAGCCCGGGCTCGATCGCGCTGACCCGGACGTCGCGCGGGCCCAGCTCGGTGCGGAGCGCGGCGGAGAGCTGGGTGAGCGCGGCCTTGGTGGCGCCGTAGACGGCGTAGTCGGGGAAGACCACGTGCGAGGCGATCGAGGAGACGTTGACCAGGTCGGCGGTGCGGCCCTCGGCGGCGGCCGCGGTGAGGTCGGGGCTGAAGGCGCGGACGATCCGCAGCGCGCCGGTGAGGTTGGTGTCGATCATCCGGGTCCACTCGTCGACCCGGCCGTCGGCGAGGGGGTTGGGCAGCATCACGCCCGCGTTGTTGACCACGAGGTCGACCGGGCCGTACGCGTCGTGGACGGTCTTGGCCGCGGCGTCCACCGAGGCCTGGTCGGTGATGTCGGTGGTGACGGCGAGCGCCCGGCCGCCGGCGGCGGTGATCTCGGCGGCCAGCGCGTCCAGCCGCCCGGTGCGGCGGGCCAGCAGGGCGACGCGGGCGCCGTCGGCGGCGAGCAGGCGGGCGGTGGCCTCGCCCATGCCGCTGGCGGCTCCGGTGACGACGGCGGTGCGGGTGGCGAGGGCGGGGTAGCTCATCGGGTGCTCCTGAGGTGGCCGGTCGGGGCCGGGCGGGGCCGGCGGGGCTGACGGGGACAACCCTGCGCGCCCGGCGGCCGGCTACCCAGGGCTGCGCCCTTCCTGGGAAGGCGGAGCCTGGGAAAACGGAGCCTGGGAAAACCGGTACCACCCTGGCGCCGCCGCTCCCGGTCTACGCTGCCGGGCATGGAGAACACCGTGGGGGACTTCCTGCGATCGCGCCGTGCCCGCATCCGGCCCGAGGAGGTGGGCCTGCCCTCGCACGGCCGCCGCCGGGTGCAGGGACTGCGCCGCGAGGAGGTGGCCCAGCTCGCCGGGGTCAGCGTGGACTACTACGTCCGCCTTGAGCAGGGCCGGGGCGGCAGTGCCTCGGACGCGGTGCTGGACGCGGTGGCGCGGGTGCTGGGGCTGGACGACGTGGAGGCCGCGCACCTGCGCTCGCTGACCCGCCCGTCCAGGACGGCCGCCGTGCCGCGCGGCCGGCAGCAGGTACGGGAGGGCACCCGGCTTCTGCTGGACCTGATGCCCGGCGTGCCGGCCTTCGTGCTCGGGCGTCGGATGGACGTGCTCGCCTGGAACGCCCTCGGCAACGCGGTGGGCGGTTTCTCCGGGCGCCCCGTCGGTGAGGCCAACGCCGCCCGTCACACCTTCCTCGACCCGGCCGCCCGGGAGTACTACCCGCAGTGGGAGGCGGTGGCCGCGGAGACCGTCGCCTATCTGCGGCGGGACGCCGGCCAGTACCCGGACGACGCCAGGCTGGCCGCGCTGGTCGGCGAACTGTCGATGCGCAGCGAGGAGTTCCGGCGCCTGTGGGCGGACCACCAGGTGCGGCAGAAGACCCACGGGGTCAAGCTGATCCGCCACCCGCTGGTCGGCGAACTCGACTTCGGTTACGAGACGCTGGCCGTCAACGGCTCCGCCGACCAGATGCTCGTCGTCTTCACCGCCCAGCCCGGCTCGCCCACCGCGCAGAAGCTGGCCCTGCTGGCGAGCTGGACTGCCGAGGGCGCCCCGGCCGAGGGTGCCCCGACCGACGGTGCCCCGACCGACGGTGTTCCGGCCGACGGTGCTCCGGAGCGGGAGGCCCCGGCCGTCGCGGACTGACCCGGGGGCATGTCCGACCTGCGGGGCGTGTCTTGGCAGGTGGGCCGGGGCGGCCGTCACTACCCTGCGTGCATGAGCGCCTGCGAAGACCTCACCGCGGCACCCCTGGACATCGAGCCCCTCCCGCCGACGGACGGCTGCGCCGACTGCGTGGCCCAGGGGCGCCGGGACTGGGTGCACCTGCGGGTCTGCCTGGACTGCGGCCACATCGGCTGCTGCGACTTCTCGCCGCAGCGGCACGCCACCGCGCACTTCCACAACAGCTCCCACCCGGTGATCCGCTCGTACGAGCCGGGGGAGGACTGGCGCTGGTGCTACGTCCACGAGGTCATGGGCTGAGCGGCGTTCCGGGCCGCGCTCTCTGCGGCGCCGGAGCGGGCCAGGTGGCCGGGCGGCCGAGGTGTAGGGCGGCTAAAATCCGGACATAACGCCCGTGCGGCCCTCCCGGCCGACGCCTGTGCGGCCGGTGACCGCCGAAGGGAGGCCGACGATGACCAAGTTGATGCCGAGCAGCACGGCGAAGCTCCGCCGTGGCACCCAGGAGCTGCTGGAGCGCCGGGGCATGGCGATGAACCCCGGGCCGACGCCACCACGCCTGCGGACCAACGCCCCACCCGCAGCCGGCGGTGCGGCCGGCGGCGCCACCTTCCGGCACGGCGGCCGCGACGCCGAGGTGGCGGCCATGCACTCCGCCCCGGCGATGCACGCCGAACTGAAGGGCCACCGGCACCGCGGCGCGGAGAAGCACTCCGCGCACTGAGCCACTGCGCGCGCCGAGCCACTCCGCGCAATGAACGATTCCGCGCACCGAGTGGCGCCGCGCACCGAACCACTCCGCCGCACCCGACGGCTGCCCGGGTGGCGGCCCCGGGATCTCTCGGGGTCGGCTCCGGGCCGCCTGGGGGCCGTCCCGGATGGCCGCCGCGTCGTACTCCAACAGACTCGTTCCCGGAAAGAGCACGAACCGCCGGACGAGCCACAGTTGGAGACCAGCCCGATGAACACCGCTCAGCGCCAACGCCGTTGGACCACCCTCGCCGTCTCCGGCGCCCTGCTGGCCGCCGTCGCCGCCGGTGCCGCGACGCCGGCCCTGGCCGCCGACCGGGCGGCGGGCGGCGCGAGTTCGGCCGACGCCGCCGTCCGCCTGGCCGGGCCGCTCGACCGCGAGGCGCTGGCGAAGACGCTGGCCGGCCTGCCGGACGACGGCATCACCGGCGCGCTGGTCCGGGTCGACGGCAGGGGCGGCCGGTGGGCCGGCACGGCGGGTGACGTTCCGGCGGACGCCCGGTTCCGGATCGGCAGCATCTCCAAGGTCTTCACCGCCACCGTGGTGCTCCAGCTCGCCGCCGAGCGGAAGCTCGACCTGGACGGCACCGTCCAGCAGTACCTGCCCGGCCTCCTTCCGGCGTCCTACCCGCCGGTCACCGTCGGCCAGTTGCTCGACCACACCAGTGGTCTGCCGGGCGGCGGCGGCCTCACCTCCGGGGACGGCAGCGAGAGCTGGTTCGCCGCGCACAAGGCCGACTCCTGGACGCCCGCCCAGGTGGTCGCGGACGCCGTCAAGCAGCCGATGGGCTTCGCGCCGGGCACCGCGCAGCAGTACAACGGCATCAACACGTTCGTCGCCGGGATGGTGGTCGAGAAGGTCACCGGCCGCACCTTCGCCCAGGAGGTGCAGACCCGGATCGCCCGCCCGCTCGGCCTGCGCGACACCGTCGTCCCGGACCGCGACGACCTCACCCTGACCGGTCCGCACGCGAAGGTCTCCGTGGACGTCGGCGGCCAGGCGGGCCCCCGGCAGTTGGTGGACGTCACCGAGCAGAGCCCCTGGCCGTGGGCGGAGGGCGGCATGATCTCCTCCGCCGCCGACCTGGACCGGTTCATGACCGCGCTGCTCCGCGGCCGGCTGCTGCCGCCCGCCCAGCAGGCCGAGCTGTTCGACGTCCCGGACGTGCCCAACCACCGCAACAAGAACTGCGAGGTCGGCCCGACCGCCGGTCACGCCTGCTTCTCCAAGGGCCTGATGAGCGCCACCCTGCCCAACGGCGTCGTGGTGTGGGGCAAGACCGGCTCCCGCCCCGGCTACACCAGCGGTGTCTTCGCCACCAAGGACCTCAGCCGCAAGGTGGTCTACTCGGTCAACCCGACCAACGTCTCCGGCACCGAGTTCCCCAGGGTGTGGCAGATCGTGACCACCTCCTTCGGCTCCGGCCAGAAGTACGGCGACCAGCCGGAGTAGGGCCGTTGTCGGTGGGCTGCGGTACGTTCGTGCCGATCGCTGGTGGGTTTGGTGGACACGGGGGCGCGCGATGGCCGACCTGATGACGGAGGAGCCGGTCGAGCTCCAGCTGGAGCGGTACCGGACGGAGCTGACGGGCTACTGCTACCGCATGCTCGGCTCGGTCTTCGAGGCCGAGGACGCGGTGCAGGAGACGATGATCCGCGCCTGGCGCGGCCACCGGGGCTTCGAGGGCCGGGCCGCGCTGCGGTCCTGGCTGTACCGGATCGCCACCAACGTCTGCCTGGACGCGCTGAACGGCCGCAACGGCAGGGCCCGTCCGATGGACCTGGCGGGGCCGTCCACCGTGGCCACCGCGACCGACGCCCAACTGCCCGAGGTGACGTGGATCGGCCCGGCGCCGGACGGCCGGGTGGTGCCCGAGACGGGGGACCCGGCCGAGGTGGCCGCCCAGCGCGAGTCGGTGCGGCTGGCGTTCGTCGCCGCGCTCCAGCGGCTGGCGCCCCGGCAGCGGGCGGTGCTGATCCTGCGTGAGGTGCTGGGCTGGAAGGCGGCCGAGGTCGCCGAACTGCTGGGCGTCACCGTGGCGTCCGTGAACAGCGCGCTCCAGCGGGCGCGGGCGGTGCTCTCCACGGACGCCGCGGCGGTCCGCCCGGCGTCCGCGCTGGACGAGGACCACCAGGCGCTGCTCTCCCGCTACGTCTCGGCCTTCGAGGCGTACGACATGGACGGGCTGGCGGCGCTGCTGCACGAGGACGTCACGCTCAACATGCCGCCGTTCGAGCTGTGGCTGACCGGGCACGCCGACATCCGCGAGTGGATGCTCGGCCCGGGCCACGGCTGCCGGGGCTCGCGGCTGGTCCCGGTGGAGGCCAACGGCAGCCCGGCCTTCGGGCAGTACCGGCCGAGCCCGGCGGGCGGCCACGAGCCGTGGGCGCTGATCGTGCTGGAGGTGTCAGAGGGCCGGATCACCGGTCTCACCAACTTCCTCGACACCGATGTGCTCTTCCCGCTCTTCGGCCTTCCGCCCAGGCTGGACGCCGAGTAGCTCCGGCAGGCCGTCCTCCGCCACCGGCGGCAGCACACCGGCCAGCCCGCTGAACGCGAGCAGCTCCCGCAGGGGGCCGCTCGCGTTCTTCAGTTCCACCCGGACGCCGTGCCGGGTGGCGGCGAGCCGTAGTCGGGCGAGGGCGTCCACGACGGCCAGGTCGGCGCCGGGAAGTGCGGCGAGGTCGCAGGTCAGCGGTTGGTCCTGCGACGGGGGCAGGGGTGTCTCCTGGTTGGTGTTCACGGAGGTTGGACCGGAGCGCCGGGTCAGTCTCATCGGTCCGCCGGACGAAAGACCGTGGCGCGCCGTGCTCCGGCACGGGTGGCAGAGTGGGCGGCAGTTGCCCCAGCGTCGGAGGAGGACCGCCCGTGTCGGCAGAGCCGTTGAAGTCCGAGCGCTTGGAGTCCGAGCCGTCGGAGTCCGAGCCTTTGGAGTCCGGGCCGTCGGAGCCCGAGCCGTTGCGGTCCAGGGAGGAGTGGCTGGCGTCCCTGCCGCGGGTCTACGCGGCCGCCGGGTGCGTGCTGCGGGACGCGTCGGGCCGGATCCTGATCGTGAAGGCCGGCTACCGGGAGCACTGGCAGTTCCCGGGCGGCACGATCGACCTCGGGGAGGGGCCCGCCGAGTGCGCCGCGCGGGAGCTGACCGAAGAGACCGGGCTGGTCCGGCCGGCCGGCGACCTGCTGGCGATCTCCTGGACCCACCCCTCCGCCGAACTCGACCACCCGGCAGGGCACTTCCTCTTCGACTTCGGCACCGTCCCGGACGGCACCCCCGTGACCGTCCCGGCCGGTGAACTGGACGACTACCGCTGGGCCGGCGACGAGGAGGCGCTCGAACTCCTCGGCCCGGCAAGGTCCCTGCGGTTGCGGGCGGCCATGGAGGCGGCCGCCGACGGGCGGGTGCGGATCGTCACCACCCACGTGTCCGGCTTCTGACGCCGCCCTGGCCCCCGGGGTGTGCCGGGGGCCAGGGCGATGCGCTCACTCCTGGGTGTCGGCGCGCGCCGCGATGTACGCCGCGACGGCCTCCGCGGTGAAGGTCTCCGTCTCGGCCTTGTCCACGCCGAGGTCGGTGAGCGGGCCCGCGCCGTTCGCCTGCTCCAGCAGCGCGAGCAGGATGTGCTCGGTGCCGACGTAGTTGTGCCCGAGCTTGAGCGCCTCGCGGAAGGTCAGCTCCAGCACCTTCTTGCCCTCGGCGTCGTACGGGATCAGCCCGGGCGTCTCGTCGGCCGCGGCGGGCAGCGTGGGGGTGACCGCCTCCCGGACGGCGTCCGGGGTGATGCCCTGGGCGGCCAGGGCCTTGACGGCCAGGCCCTCCGGCTCGGCGAGCAGGCCGAGCAGGATGTGCCCGGTGCCGATCTCGGCGTTGCCGGCCCGGCGGGCCTCCTCCTGCGACTCCATCACCACGTGCCGTGCCCGGGGGGTGAAGCGGCTGAAGCCCTGGCTGGGGTCGAGGTCGGCGGGCGTGCCCGGGTCCTTGGGGACGAACCGCTTCTGGGCGGCCTGCTTGCTGACGCCCATGCTGCGGCCGATGTCGGTCCAGGAGGCGCCGGAGCGGCGGGCCTGGTCGACGAAGTGGCCGATCAGGTGGTCGGCGAGGTCGCCGAGGTGGTCGGCGGCGATGACCGCGTCGGAGAGCTGGTCGAGCGCGTCGCTGTGGACCTTCTTGATCGCGTCGATCAGGTCGTCGAGGCGCAGCGGAGTGGTCTTGGGAACAACGGGATTCTCCATGCGTCAACCGTAGGTTGTCGACCCGGGATCGTCAACCATCGGTTGACGATGTTCCGAGTTGTGGCGATCGGTTGTCCTTGGCGCCCGACGGGCCCGGTGTTCAGATGGTCAGCTTGAACCCGTCGTGACTGCGCGCGAAGCCGAGCGAGGCGTAGAAGCGGTGGGCCTCGGTGCGGCGCTTGTTGCTGGTCAGCTGGACCAGCGTGCAGCCGCGGTCACGAGCCCGCCCGACGGCCCGGGTCAGCAGCTCACGCCCGAGGCCGGCGCCCCGGCGGTCGGCGCGCACCCGGACGGCCTCGATCAGCGCGCGCTCCTCGCCGTGCCGGCCGAGCCCGGGGATGTAGGTGAGCTGGAGGCAGCCGAGCACCGTGCCGTCGCCCTCGTCCAGGACCATCAGCTCGTTGCGGGCGTCCGCGTCCACGTCGGCGAAGGCGCGGGCGTAGGCTTCGTCGACCCGCACGGTGGCGGGGTCGGTCACCCGGTCCTCGTCGGCGAGCAGGGCGATGACGGCGGGCAGGTCCTGGCGGGTGGCGGTACGGAAGATCACGCCCGGAGTCTGCCAGAGGCGGTCCGGCAGAGGCGGTCCGGCAGGGGCGGTGCGGCAGGGGTGCCGACGGCGGTGCCGGCAGGGTTATGAGGAGGGACGTGCGGATACTCACCGCGCCGGAGGCCGAGGTGCCCGGCGAACTCAAGCTCCAGGTGGCCGCGTTGCAGGACCAGGCCTGGCCGGGCCCGCCGGTGCCGTCCACCGCGCTGGTGCACGACCCGGTGCTGAGCCCGGTGTCGATGCTGCTGCTGGACGGCGACCGCGTGGTGGCCGCGCTCGACGTGCTCTCCAAGGAACTGGACCACGCCGGGCGGACGTTCGCGGCGAGCGGGCTGAGCGCCGTGGTCACCGACCGGGCGCGGCGCGGCCGCGGGTACGGGCGGAGGCTGGTGGCGGCCGCCCGCGCCGTCGTCGCGCAGGGCGGTGCGGACCTCGGCCTGTTCACCTGCGACCGCGGCCTCCGCGGGTTCTACGAGGGTGCGGGCTGGGAGCTGCTGCCGGGCGCGGTGCTGGTCGGCGGGACGGCCGAGGAGCCGTTCCCCAGTGACCAGGAGGGCTTCGACAAGGTCACCATGGCCGGCTTCTTCACCGACCGTGCCGCCCGGCACCGGCCGGACTTCGAGGGCCGCCGGATAGCGCTGCACCCGGGTGACATCGACCGGCTCTGGTGACCGGCGCGCGGCCCGTGTCCGGCGGTGCGGCCCGTGTCCGGCGGCGCGTCCGGCGACCGGCCACGGACCGGGCGGTCCGCTGCGCGCCGGGCGGCCCGCTACGCGTTGAGCAGCCGGGCGCGGACGGCGGCGAGGTCGGCCGGGTCGACGCCGGCGGCGAGCAGGTAGCCGGCCGGGTCGAAGCCGTCGAGCGTGGCGTACAGGGCGGCCTCCGCGGTGGTGCCGGCCTCGGCGAGCACCGCGTCGATCCGGAGGTGCTGGTCGGGCAGGCCGAGCATCCCGTACAGCGGGCGGACGTTGGGGGCGCTGAGCAGGTAGTCGGCGACGATCTCGGAGGGCTCGGCACCCGCGAGGGCGAGCAGCAGCAGGGCGGCGAGGCCGGTGCGGTCACGGCCGGCGCCGCAGTGCACGACCAGCCCGCCGGGCCGGGCGCCGGCGATCGTGGTGACCAGTTCGGCGGCGGCGTGCGCGCAGTGGTCCAGGTAGGGGCGGAGGGCGAGCGGGGTGCCGTCCAGCCTTCCGTACGTCTCCCACCAGGCGGGACCGGCCAGTTCGTCCAGCGGGACGCGGATCAGCTCGACGCCCTCGGGGAGGGGGAGGAGGGGCTTGTACTCCTCGATGTTGCGCAGGTCGACGACGGTGCGTATGCCGTGGTCGAGGAGGGTGTCCCAGCCCTCGGCGGTGAGGCGGTCCAGGTTGTCGGCCCGGACGATCGCGCGGTGGGAGGTCCGGCCGCCGCCGGTGGTGCGGATTCCGCCGAGGTCGCGGACGTTGAGGCAGCCGTCCCAGACCAGCGTGCGGTCGTCGGTGGTGGTCTGCGCGTGCGTCCGGCTCATCAGGTCCCCGTTTCTCACCGGGGGTCCGTTACCCCCTCGTTATCAAGGACTATCGGGGCGGTCGGATGGTTCCTCGGTTGTGTGACCTGGCGTCAGCAGCGCTCCGGCCGGGGCTTTCAGCAGGCGGTCGGCTCGGCGGCCTCGGCGCGGACCAGCTTCTCCATCGGCTCGGCGGCGGTCTGGCCGAGCAGCGAGCCGACGACGATCGCGCCCACCAGGAGGACGGTGGAGAGCCAGGCCATCGTCGACACCGGGAGGGTGAAGGCGCCGATCACGCGGGCCGTGCACTCGGTCAGCAGGGCGACGCCCCAGATCCCCGAGAGGAGGCGCTCGTAGCGGCGGAACGAGGCGGAGCGGGCCGCCCGGCCCTCGGCCAGCCGCTGCCAGGCGGCGGAACGGGCCCGGTCGCCCCTGGTCAGGAAGGGCATCACCATCGGCGACATCAGCGGCCGGCCGATCAGCGCGGAGACGAGGATCGCCAGCGCGAGGCTGCCGCTGAGCGCGCCGTCCTTGGCGAGCATCAGCCGGGCGTCGCCGGTGACGGTGGTGAGCGCCAGGCCGACGACGTTGACGCCGAGCATCATCGACGCCCACAGGTTGAGCCTGCGCTCGCGGAGCAGGCCGGCGACGGTCCGGGCGGCCGGGATCGCGCCGCTCCAGGCGAGGGCGGCGAACTCGCTCATGCCGAACGCGGAGTGCAGCAGGTAGTAGCCGGCCAGCGGGGCGGCGACGTCCAGGGCGAGCGGGCGGAGGCCGGCGGCGAGCGGGTTCGGCGCCTTGGCGGTGGCCGTGCCGTCGGCGGCCGCCGTGTCGTCGGTGCTCCTGGCGACCGTGGCGGGGGCGGGGGCGGGGGCGGGGGCGGGGGCGGTGACGGGGGCGCTGAGGGTCTGGCTCACGGTGGGTTCCTCCCCGGACTGGCTGCTCGGCCTGCGGGCCGTTGCCCGCGTCGTGCCTCCAGTTTCCTGGCCCGCCCCTCCGTCAGAGCAGTGCCGCCCGTTGCAGGATCCGCATGACAGTTGTCACGGTGCGCGTCGTGACGGGCCCCGCCTTCGTGCACAAGGACACGGTCTCGACGAGGGCGACCATGGTCAGGACCTGAGGGAGCGCATCCCTACTGACCTCGGCTGGGCCGGCAAGGCAACTGGAAAGGGCCCGGTGCGGCGTTCGAGTCGACGCACCGGGCCCCTGATCTGCGGGGTCAGTTGTTCTGGTAGAAGCCGAACATGTCGACGATCAGGTCACTGGTGCCGCCGGCCCCGTTCCAGAAATCGATGATGTTGTTGGCGCCCGTCGGCGCCTGGACCAGGTTGGGCACCGTCCCCCCGGCCGTCCAGTTCAGCGAGGAGACCGACGGCGGCGACAACGGCGCGAAGGTGTTCCCCGCGTACTGGGACAGGGTGTTCGGGTCGGGGGCGACGCTCAGGTGGCCGTCCGACGTGGTGTCGGTCATCGTCGCGTTCAGCGCGAACGCGGTGATGTTGGGCTGGCCCGACACCGGCATGTAGACGTAGCTCCAGGGGCCGACCGGGCCGTACTGCCACTTGGTGGTGTCACGGGTGTCCAGCAGGCGGGTCGGGGTGACCGGCAGGTAGGCGCTCCTGCCGGTGGGGCTGTAGTAGCCGACCACGTCCACGATCACGTCGGAGGAGGCCCCGCCTGCGTTCAGCACCTGGATCGTGCCGTCCGAACCGACGGGGACGACAACCGAGTTGGCGACCGTCTGCCCGGCCGTGAAGTTCAGGTTCGACGCGTTGGGCGCCTGCTGGCCGCCCGGGTAGACGGTCAGGTGACCGGCGGTGCCCGGGTTGGTCACGGTCACGTTCAGCGCCACCGCCGTGATGCCCGAGGCGGGCAGCTGACCGCCCGCCGCACCGGCGATCTGCACCGGCAACGCCTGCCCGGCACCCACCGGCGACTGCGGCGCACCCGTGCCGTACCGGGTGTCCACCAGACGCGAGGGCGAGACCGAGGTGTACCCGGCAGCCGCCGACCGCACGAAGTACCCGGTGATGTCCACCACCAGGTCCAGCGAAGGACCGGCGTTGACCAGATCCACGTACCCGCCGGTCCCGACCGGCGCCACCACCATGTTCGGAACCGTCTGCCCCGCCACGTAGTTGACGTTCGACGTGGTCGGCACCGCCGAACCGTCCCCGAACACCGTCACGTGCCCGGCACCGGTGGTGTCCGTCACCGTCACGTTCAGCACCGCGGCCGTCGCCCCCGCCGGAATGCCGTTCGCACCCGCCACCTGCACCCGGGTCGTCGAGTACCCCCCGACCTTCGGCGTCCCACTGCCGTCCCGACTGTCCAACAGACGCGTCGGACCGAACGCCACGTACTCCGAACCGGACGTGGTGACGGTGATGCTGTTGGTCGCCGCATTGCCGAACTGGTCGGTGACGGTGACCTTCGCCGTGTAGGTGCCGAGCTTCGGATAGGTGTGCGGGCTCTGCGGCGGGCTGTCCGGGCGGCCGGTGGCGTGGGTGGTGGTGCCGTCACCCCAGGCGATGTCATAGGTGAGCGTCTGCACGTCGCTGGTGACGTTGATGCCGACGTACACGCTGTAGGCGGTGTTGTCCGTGCCGGTCAGCGCCACGGCCAGGTTGGGGTTGGCGTCGAACTCCTCGGCCCCCCGGCTGGTGTGGGGACTGGTCCCGAAGAAGTCCGAGCCCAGCGCCCCGGGCGCGGCCGGGTTGGCCGAGTTGATCGCGGCGGAACCCACCTGGGGCTGGATGTCGACAACGGACGACTGGTTGGGCCTCAGGTAGGTCGAGGTCGCCTGCACGGTGTCGTTGGTGTCGTGGGCGCCCTGGGCCACAGCGGACTGGAAGCCGGCCAGGGTCGGGTACGTGGTGCCGGCCCAGCTGTAGGGCGCGGTGGCGTCGGTGCCGTAGACGTAGAAGTCGTTGTAGTCGGCCGTGGTGCCGGCGGCCGATCCGGGCGAGACGGTGACGTCCGCAGCCCAGGTCAGTCCGTATCCGGAGCAGTTGGACCGGTACGTGCCCATGTAGTCGGTGCTCGGGTTGGCGTCCTCGATGAGGTTGTTCTCGACGCTGACGCCGGACGAGGTGCCTTCGAGGTCGACCGCGGAGCCGCAGCCGCGCTGGATCGTGTTGCCGACGACGTTCAGGCCGTTCACGCCGGTCGCGGTGATGCCGGCGTCGGCCAGCACGTCTCCGGCGAGGGAGACGTTGGCCGCCCCGGAGGCGACGGTGATCGCCCGGGCCCCGGTCCGGGAGAAGCCGGTGTCGACATAGGTCCGACTCACGGTGACGTTGCTGGAGGCGCCGTCGATGGTGAGGGCGTCGGCTCCGGTGAAGTTGCTGGACGGGCTGACGAAGCTGGAGTCGATCGTCACCCCGGTGGACCCGACGACCTCGACCGCGGCGGCATTGCCCGAGGTCAGCATGAGGTTGCCGACCGTCACGTTGGAGACGTGGTCGAGCACGAGCGCGGGCTTGCCGCTGTTGGCGTTGCCCGCGCTGACCCAGGCCTGGGGACCGGTACCGACGATCGAGATGCCGGACGTCCGGACCGTCACGGACTCCGGGGAGGAGTACCCCGAGGACGACAGGACGTCGACGGTGTCACCGGGCCGCGCGGCGTTCACCGCGTCCTGCAGGAGGCAGTAGGGGCTGGCCTGGGTGCCCGCGCCGGACCCCTGGGTGCAGGGCGCCGCAGAGAACGCGGCGTACAGCGTCCGGCCGGTACCCGTGGTGACCGGACCGGACGTGGCCGGGGCGCCGGATGGCGCCGGTGGCACCGGTGTCAGCCGGACCGAGTTGCTCGCCGGGCTGGAGAATCCCGGAGTACTGGTCGGCGGGACGAACGGCATGTAGGCGGGGTGCGGCACGGCGTTCCCACCGGACGATCCGGCCGCGTGGACCATTCCCGGTGAGAGTGCGAGACCGGCCGCGAGAACCGCGGCCGACGCGACAAGACGGCGGTAGGACACTGGCCCCTCTGTCAGGTACGTGAAGCAAAGCAGGAGATGAGGCGGTCAGGTTACTGATCCCCGCCGGCAACCTGTCCGGGGCCCCACCCGCTGTCCTGGGGCGCTTGGCCGCGGCGGAGCAAAGCGGGCGCGGCACCGCCGATCGGCCGAAGGCCGAAGGCCGAAGTCCCACGGCCTGCTGAAGCAACGGCATGGCCGCCGAGGAGCCCGGGACGACTCCTGCCCGCTCCCCGGGGACGGCCCGCCGACACCCGGGAGGCGACTGCCGCGCGCTCCGCGGGGCGATGCCGCGCGCTCTCCGGGACGACTGCCGCGCGCTCTCCGGGACGACTGCCGCGCGCTCCGCGGGACCGGCCCGCGCGCTCCCCGGGACGACTCCCGCGCGCTCCGCGGGACCGGCCCGCCGGCGCTCCGGGACGGTGCCGGCCGGGCCGCCGGGGCCCCGCGGCGGGCCTCCGGTGACCCGGGCGACGCGGAAACGATCGCCCGGATGGCGCATGATGTGGCGGGTGCAGAGTGCAGAGCGCCCCGGAGCGGGCACCGACAGCCCCGTCGGCCGGCCCGGACCGGCACCGACGTCGGGCCCACCGCCCGGCCCCCCGTCCGCCCCACCCCCGGGGGCCGCCCCCGCCGACCTGTCGGCCGCGGTCCGGGCCGCGCAGGACGGGGACGAGGAGGCGTTCCGGCTGTTGTTCCGGAGTGTGCAGCCGGGCCTGCTCCGCTACCTCCGGGTACTGGTCGGCGGCCGCCCCGAGGACGCCCAGGACGCCGAGGACATCGCCTCCGAGGCCTGGCTGCAGATCGCCCGCGACCTGCGCACCTTCTCCGGGGACGGGGACGGCTTCCGCGGTTGGGCGGCCACCATCGCCCGCAACCGCGCGCTCGACCACCTGCGGGCCCGGCGCCGCCGCCCGGTCGCCGACCTGCCGTTCGAGTACCTGTCCGAGCTGGCCGCCGGGGACGACACGGCCGGCGCGGCGTTGGCCTCCGTCGGCACGGCGGACGCGCTGGCCCTGATCTCCCGGCTGCCCCGCGACCAGGCCGAGGCGGTGCTGCTGCGGGTGGTGATGGAGCTGGACGCGGAGAGCGCCGCGCGGGTGCTCGGCAAGAAGTCGGGCAGCGTGCGGATGGCCGCGCACCGGGGACTGCGCCGGCTGGCCAAGGTGCTGGAGCAGTCCTTCGCGGCGGGCGTGGGGATCCCGGCCCAGCCGCTTGCCGGGCCGTCCGGGCAGCCGGTCCGGCAGGCGGCTGGGGGCGGGGCGGGGCCGGTGGCCGGGCCCGCCGCCGGGCCGGTCGAGAGGGGCGGGAAAAAAAATTCTGCGCAGGGTGTGACAGAACGCCGGGCCGCGACGCTGAAGGACATGAGATGAGCACCAACCGATCCCGTCGGATCGACCGCGACACGGCCGAGCAGCTGCTCGGCGGTGCTGTGGGCGGACCGTCGGCCGGGCAGGACGCCTCGCTCACCGGACCGGAGGACGGCACCAGGGCACTCGCCCACGTGCTGGCCGCCGCAGCCGCCCCGGCGGTGGCGGGCGAACTGGCCGGGGAGGAGGCCGCCCTGGCCGCGTTCCGGGAGGCCCGTCTCGCGCCTGCTCCCGCTGTACCCGCCGCACCCGCACCCGTCCGGAGACGATCGATGGCAACCGCCGCCCTCGCCAGGGCCTTCAGCACGAAGGCCGCTGCCGTCGTGCTCGGGGCCACGGCGCTCGGCGGTGTGGCGGTCGCGGCCGGCACGGGCAACCTGCCGTCCGCGCTCGGCGGCTCCGGCGGGTCGGACCGCCCGCCGGTGGGCCCGGCCGTCGTCGGTACGTCCTCCGCCCCGGGGACGGGGTCCGGCGGCGCCTCGAAGGGCCGGCATCCCGCCGACGGCTCGTCGGCCTCCGGTCCGTCCACCGGTGGTCCCTCCTCCGGTGCCCCTTCCGCCGGCGGCGCGTCCGCCGGGGCGGGGAAGCCGTCGGCGCCCGGCGCCTCGCCCTCCGGGGACACCCGGGGCGGGCAGGCCCAGGCGGCGATGGTCGCCCTCTGCCGGGGGTTCACCGGCCGGACGGGCAAGGGCGAGCGCCCGCGCCTGCTGGTCGCGGACCCGCAGTTCGGCGCGCTGGTCGCGGCGGCCGGCGGTCCGGACAAGGTGGAGGACTACTGCGGGGAGGCACTCCGGCGCGCGGGCGACGACGACCGCCAGGGCGCCACCCCGCAGCCCCGCAGCAGCAACGACGGCGACGACACCGGTGGCAACACCGGCGGCAACGACGGCGGCAACGGGAAGGGAGCCGGTACCGGCGGAAAGGGCGGTGCGAGCACCCCGGCACTGCCCGCCGTCCCGACGCTCCCGGGCGCCAGCCCGAAGCCGGACCGCACCGACAAGCCGGTCGACGCCTCACCCAAGAGGTAACCCCAGAACTCCGGATGGGCGGCGAGCGAATCCCCCCGGGCCCGTCGCCCATCCGGACCGAACCACCCGCTCCACCCGGCAGTACCCGCTCCACCCGGCAGTACCCGCTCCACCCGGCAGTACCGCAGTACCGCAGTACCAGCACCACCCGCAGACTCCGGGTGGCCGGTCGGCTCCCCCGTGCCCACCGTCCGCCCGGCCGGCCCCGGCCGGACCGGCAGGCGCACCCCGGACGCGCCACCGGACCGGCCGGGACCGGGTCCGTGCGGCCCGCCCGCCCGCAGTCGGGCGGGCCGCACCCCGCACGACCAGACCAGACCTGGACCCGACCGTGACCGTCACCTGGTACGACCACGAGCCGGCGGCCGGGGATCCGCTGCCCGGTTCCCCGGCCGCCTTTTCTTCCGAAGAGGCCGCCGACGCCACCGTCCCCCCGGTGTTCGTGGACTCCTCCGGCCGCCGCCAGCGGCGGGTACGCAGGCTCGGCCTGCTGCTCGCCGTGCCGGCCGCCGGCTACCTGGCGCTGCTGGCCAGCACCGTGCTCGGCGGCCCGACCGTCAGCGCGCCGTTCCTGCCGCTGCCGCCCGGGCCGAGCGCCGCCGCGCCCGCACCGGCCGACCCGGAGCCCACCGCGGGGCCGACGATCACCGGCTCGCCCGGGCCGGACAGCGTGCAGCCCGGGACGGCGCGGCCGACGGCGGCCGACCACCGCGCCGGTGCCCCGGCGTCGGCCACCCCGCGGCCGTCCGCGCCCGCGTCGGCCCCCTCGGCCGGACCGTCCGCTCCGCCGGCCACCCCGTCGGCCAACCCCGGCGGGAACGGCAACGGGAACGGCAACGGCGGGTCCAATGCGACCCCCACCCCCGGCCACGGCCGCCCGACCGACGCACCCGGCAACTCCGGCAACGGGGGCGGCAAGCCCGGCAAGGCCACCCCGACGCCCTGACCCCGACGCCCTGACGCCCCGACGCCCTAACGCCCTGACCCCGACGCCTCGGCCGGACCCGCCCCGGCCGGACCCGCCGCGCCGGATCGACGCCCGTGCCACCCGCCGTCCCCGTGCTACCCGCCGTCCCCGTGCCACCCGCCGTCCCGGGCCCCGCCCCCGCGCCCGGCCCTCCCGAAAGCGCCCCCGTGAGCACCTCCCGCCGCCGAAGAACCGCCCGCCCGGCCCCGCGCGCCCGCCGCGGCCGCCGTGGCGTCGTCCGCCAGGGCCCGCTGCGCACCCACTGGCTGCTGCTGACCGCCCTGCTGCTCACCCTCGCCGCCACCCTGCTGATCCAGGGCTACACCCAGCACCTCTTCGACCACCGCCCGGACCAGGACGCCCGCCCGGCCGGCTCGGCGACCGTCCCCGAGGCGGTCCGCGACGGCGGCCCGGTGATCGACGCGGCCGGCCCGCAGCCCCGCAGCGCGGGCCCGAAGCCCGGCACGGTCGCGCTCACCTTCGACGACGGCCCGGACCCGCGCTGGACCCCGGAGGTCCTGGACACCCTGCGCCGCAACGGCGTGCACGCCACCTTCTTCGTGGTCGGCACCCAGGCCGCCGCCCACCCCGACCTGGTCCGCCGGATCGTCGCCGAGGGCCACCAGCTCGGCGTGCACACCTTCACCCACACCGACCTCGGCACCCAGCCCGCGTGGCGCCGCTCGCTGGAGCTGCGCGAGACCCAGCTGACCCTGGCCGGAGCGGCCGGGGTGACCACCTCGCTGCTGCGCCCGCCCTACTCGTCCACCGCCGACGCCCTGGACGACCCGGCCTGGTCCGCCGTCCAGCAGGCCGGCCGCGAGGGCTACCTCACCGTGCTCACCACCCGGGACAGCGAGGACTGGCGCCGTCCGGGCATCGAGTCCATCGTGAACACGGTCATCGGCGAGCCAGGCAACCGGCAGGGCCAGATCGTGCTGATGCACGACGCGGGCGGCGACCGCATGCAGACCGTCGCCGCACTGGACGGCCTGCTGCCCCAGATGAAGGGGATCGGCTTCCGCTTCACCACCGTCAGCGAGGCGGTCGGCCTGCCCGACCCGGTCCGTCCGGCCACCGGGACCGAGCACTGGCAGGGCCTCGCCCTGGTCCAGGTGCTGCGGACCGGCGACCTGACGCTGACCGTGCTGGGCTGGCTGCTCTACGCGGCGGGCGCGGTCAGCGTGGTGCGCGCGGTCGTCGTCCTGGCCGCCGCCCGCCGGCACCGGAAGCTGCGCCGGCGCTGGGCGTGGGGCCCGCCGGTCACCGAGCCGGTCAGCGTGATCGTGCCCGCGTACAACGAGTCGGCCGGCATCGAGGCCGCCGTCCGTTCGCTGCTCGCCTCCGACCACCCGGTCGAGGTCATCGTGGTGGACGACGGTTCCACCGACGGCACCGCCGACCTGGTGGAGTCGCTGAACCTGCCCTACCTGCGGGTGATCCGGCAGGCCAACGCGGGCAAGCCGGCCGCCCTCAACGCCGGCATCGCCGCCGCCCGCGCCGAGCTGCTGGTGATGGTCGACGGCGACACCGTCTTCGAGCCGGACGCCGTCCGGATGCTCGTGCAGCCCTTCGCCGACCCGGCGGTGGGCGCCGTCTCCGGCAACGCCAAGGTGGTCAACCGGGGCGGGCTGCTCGGCCGCTGGCAGCACATCGAGTACGTGGTCGGCTTCAACCTGGACCGCCGGCTCTTCGACCTGGGCGAGTGCATGCCCACCGTCCCGGGCGCGGTCGGCGCCTTCCGCCGTTCGGCCGTGCTCGCGGCCGGCGGCGTCGGCGACGAGACCCTCGCCGAGGACACCGACCTCACGATGGCCCTCTGCCGGGACGGCTGGCGGGTCGTGTACGAGGAACGCGCGAAGGCCTGGACGGAGGCGCCGGCCTCGCTCCCGGCCCTGTGGCGGCAGCGCTACCGCTGGTGCTACGGCACCCTCCAGGCGATGTGGAAGCACCGCGGCGCGCTGCGCCAGGGCGGGCAGGCGGGCAAGCTGGGCCGGCGCGGCCTCGGGTACCTGCTGCTGTTCCAGGTGCTGCTGCCGCTGCTCGCCCCGGTGGTGGACGTCTTCGCGCTCTACGGGCTGGCCTTCCTCGACCCGGTGCGGATCGTCGGTCTCTGGCTGGCGTTCCTGCTGCTCCAGCTGCTGATGGGCGTCTACGCGTTCCGGCTGGACGGCGAGCGGCTCGGCCCGCTGTGGAGCCTGCCCCTGCAGCAGTTCGTGTACCGGCAGCTGATGTACCTGGTGGTGATCCAGTCGGTGTTCACCGCGCTGGCCGGGTCCCGGCTGCGCTGGCAGCGGATGCAGCGGTACGGCAGCCTGCCGGTGCCGCTCCAGGACGGCCCGGCGGACGTTCGTCCGGAACCGGTGGGGGTCGGCGGCTATCGTGCACAGGTGCACGAGGCGGTCCGGGACCCCGGGCAGGGCACGTGAGGGGAGCTCCAAGTGATCGGTCGGGCGCTTAACGGGCGTTACGAACTCGTCGAGATGCTCGGCGTCGGCGGCATGGCCACCGTCTGGCGGGGCGTGGACCGCGTGCTGGGCCGCCAGGTGGCCGTCAAGGTCCTCAACGGGGGCCTCGCCGACGACCCGCGCTTCGCCGAGCGGTTCAGCCGTGAGGCGCAGCACGCCGCGATGCTGGTGCACCCGAGGATCGTCATGGTCTTCGACTCCGGTGTGGACCAGGGGTCGCCGTACATCGTCATGGAGTTGGTGAACGGGCGCTCGCTGGCGGCCCTGCTCGCCCAGCAGCCGGGCCTGCCGGTGGAGCGGGCGGTCGGCATCGCGGCGGCCGTGTGCGAGGCGCTGGCCGTCGCGCACGGCGCGGGCCTGGTGCACCGCGACATCAAGCCCGGCAACATCATGATCACGGACGACGGCGGGGTGAAGGTCGTCGACTTCGGCATCGCCCGGGCCGGCTCCTCCAGCAACCTCACCCAGACCGCCTCGGTGCTCGGCACGGCGGCGTACCTCTCGCCGGAGCAGGCCACGGCGTCCGAGCTGGACGGGCGCACCGACCTGTACGCGGTCGGCTGCGTGCTGACCGAGATGCTCACCGGCGCCACCCCGTTCACCGCCGAGTCGCCGGTGGCGATCGCGTACAAGCACGTCGGCGAGCAGCCGCTGCCGCCGTCGGCGAGACGGGCCGGGGTGCCGGCCGCGCTGGACGCGGTGGTGCTGCGGCTGCTCGCCAAGAACCCGGCCGACCGGCCGGCGGACGCGGCGGCGGCGCGGGCCGAGCTGCTCTCCTGCATACCGGGGCTGGTGGTCGGCGACCCGACGGGCGAGCTCCTCGGCGTCGCCCCGGCCGGCCAGGCCACCCAGGTCCTGCCGCCCGTGCCGGTCCAGGCGGCGCACCTCCACGCCTCGCCCGCCACCTCGGTGATGGCGCCCGTCCCGTCCGCGCCGCCCGGCTACGACGCGCCCGGCTACGACCCGCAGGCTTTCGACGAGCCCGTCCGGGAGAGCCGCCGCAAGCCGCTGGTCCTCGGCGCGCTCGGGCTGGTGGGGGTCGCGGGCGCCGCGATGCTGGCGCTCACCGCCTTCGACGACCCGGCCACCCCGTCCGCCGCCCCCGCCGCGCCCTCCGTCGCCAAGCCCGCCCAGACCACCCCGGCGGCCCCGGCACCCACCCCCACCGCGACCACCCCCGCGCCCACCGGCCCGGCCGCGATCCCCACGCCGTCGGCCAGTCCGGTCCCGCCGCACGGCCAGGCCGTGGCCGTCCAGCTGAACGCCCTGCGGCAGTCCGTCGCCCAGGCCCAGGTCACCAAGGAGCGCGACCGTCAGGTCGACCTGCTGCACACCCTCGACGACGCCTCCGCCCGCCTCAACGAGGGCCAGCCGGACGACGCGGCGCAGGAGTTGAAGAACGCCCAGAAGACCGTCCGGGACATGGCGAAGAAGCACGCCATCGACGCCCCGACGGCCGCGAACTGGAACACCCGCCTCAGCGTCCTGATCGCCTCCCTCAACGCCACGGCCGACCGCAACCAGAACGACTGAGCGGCCGCCCCGACCGCTGACCGCTGCTGTAGCCGGAGCCGGTCGGTGGCCGGGTCTCAGCCGGCGGCCCGGCTGGTGGTCTCCCAGGAGGCCCAGTCGGCCTTGCGCTGGTCGGCGGACTGCTGGGCGACGTCGTACATGGCGCTGCCGAGGACGAGCCGCAGGGGCGGCTGCTCGCTCTCGACGAGGGCGAGGACGGCCTTGGCGGCGTCGGCCGGGTCGGCGTCCTCGGCGTCGCCCCACATCTCGGCGAGGGCGGTGTGCAGCGGCTCGTACGCCTCGTGGCGGGGCTGGACGCGCATGGCGGTGTAGAGGTCGGTGGTGTAGCCGCCGGGCTCGACGATGGTGACCTTGATGCCGAACGGCGCGACCTCCTGCGCGAGCGCCTCGGTCATGCCCTCCAGTGCCCACTTGCTCGCGCTGTACAGCCCGGTGGTGGCGAAGCCGATGATGCCGCCGACGCTGGAGATCTGGATGATGTGGCCGCTGCGCCGGGCGCGCAGGTGGGGGAGGACGGTCTGGGTGACCCAGAGCGCCCCGAAGAAGTTGGTTTCGAGCTGGGCCCGGGCGTCCTCCTCGGTGAACTCCTCGACGGTGCCGCTGGTCATGAGGCCGGCGTTGTTGACGACGACGTCGATGCGGCCGAAGGCGGCGGCCGCCTTGTCGACGGTGGCCGCGACGGCTTCGCGGTCGGTGACGTCGAGGGGGAGGACGACGATCCGGCCGGGGTGCTCGGCGACGGTCGGGTCGAGGAGTGCGGTGCGGCGGGCGGTGGCCACGACCCGGTCGCCCGCGGCGAGCGCGGCGCGGGTGAAGGCGAGGCCGAGGCCGCTGGACGCGCCGGTGACGAACCAGACGCGGTCGTTGGTGTTTCGGGTCATCGCGATGGCCTCTCGGTCTCTGCCTACTGACTGACTGAACGAGACGGTTCGTCTCGTGCGCTCCACTATGGACCTCTCGGGGGCGGCCGTCAAGACGAGACGATTCGTCTCGTTCGGCCGGGCTGTTAGCGTCGGGACCGGCTTTGACGATCACGGGAGGGGAACGGACGTGCAGGAAGTGACGCGTCACCAGGTGGGCGAGGAGCGCATCGCCGCGGCTCTGGAGGACATCAGGGGCCGGGCCTTCGGCCGCTGGCACGGGATGCGCTACGACAGCCTGTCCCTGAAGCGGATGCGGGAGACGGGCGCGGAACTCCTCGACCACGCCGCCGCGTGCACCCTGGAGGACCCGGCGCTCGACGCCGCCCCCGCGCGGCTGGCCCTGCGGACCGCGGCGGAGTGCAGCCTCGGGGTGCTGAGCCTCGGGGCCTTCCCCGAGGGCGACTTCGAGGTCGTCCTCCCGCTCGTCGACCAGAGGCTCTCCAGCGAGGACTTCGCCTTCGGGGACGCCGTGGACGAGGCGCCCACCGCACGGACCTGGGTGGACGCGTTCGCGATGGCCGTGATCACCGGCCTGCTCCGGGAGCCGGCGCGGCTGGTCGGCCCGCTGCTCAAGGAGGACTACGCGCCCGCGATCCGTGACGGGGTGCCGTACTCGCGCCTGGAGTCGGTCTCCGCAGCGGCCGACCTCGCCGAGATGGACGCCCTCTGCGCGTACCTGCCCGACCTGGCGGACACCTGGCCCCGGTCGCGGATCGCGTCCGAACCCCTGGTCCGGCCGGACGCTGACGCGCGCGCGGAGGCGGCCCGGCGGCTGGACGCGGCCGGTGCGCTCACCCCCGACCAGCGGCTGCTGCGCGTCCTCCTCGACGACGACCGGCCGGCCTTCGAACAGGCCCTGGCCGACCGCCTCCGCCGGCACCGCGAGGAGGCGGGCCCCGACCCGGAGCCGCGCAGCCTGCTGCCGGTCGGCGTGATCGCGCTGGCGGCCGTCGCCGTCCAGGCGTGCGGCTGGCAGCCGGGCCTGCGCTCCGGCTACCTCCCGGAGGGGCTCCTGCGGCCCTGACGGCCGCCGCGGGCGGAAATCGCCGGCCGTCCGCCGTCACATCTCCCCGCTCCGGTCCGTCGGTGCTTCGACCAGCCGTACCGATGAGCGAGGAAGACGCGGATGTTGAAGAACCTGATGTACGTGGCCGTCTACGTGACCGACCAGGACCGGGCCCTGTCCTTCTACACGGAGGGCCTCGGGCTGAACAAGCGCATCGACTACCCGGGCCCCGACGGCCGCTTCCTGACGGTCGCGGCGGGCGACGACGCGGTCGAGATCATCCTGTGGTCCGGCGGCTCGGGCCGGAGCCCGGTGGTCGAGGACGAGGGGGCGGTCGTCGTGGGTTCGGTCTTCCTCGAATCCGACGACCTGGAGGCGGAGTTCAAGGTGCTCCAGGCGCGCGGTGTCCGGTTCGTCGAGCCCGCGCCGGTGCACTATCCCTACGGCGTCCGCATCACGGCGCTCGACCCCGACGGCAACCGGATCGAGCTCCGCCAGCGCAACCAGGGCTGACGCGGCGGCGGCCGGCCACGGGACGACGCGCGCCGTCCCGTGGCCGGCCGTCCTTCAGGAGGCTGACCCGCCGCCTGCCGCGGGCCCGGTGAGGATGCGCCGGAGCCAGCGGGAACGGGCGTCACGGGCGTCCCGGCTGATCGCCGCCTGCGGCGCGAAGGAGTCGAAGCCGTGGAAGGCGCCGGGCCACACGTGCAGCTCGGCCTGGCCGCCGGCCCGCCAGATCGCGTCGGCGTACGCCACGTCCTCGTCCCGGAAGGTCTCGGCCGACCCGACCTCGATGTAGGCCGGGGGCAGCCCGGACAGGTCCGTGGCGCGGGCGGGGGCCGCGTAGGGCGGCAGGTCGGCGGCGCCGTACCGGTCGCCCAGCAGAGCCTGCCAACAGGTGGCGTTGGAGATGCGGTCCCAGGTGTCGACGCCGGCCATCTGGTGGCTGGAGAAGGTGCCGTTGCGGTCGTCGAGCATCGGGTAGAGGAGCAACTGCCCGATCGGTGCGGGCCCGCCCCGGTCACGGGTGAGCAGCGCCAGGGCCGCGGCGAGTCCGCCGCCGGCGCTCTTGCCGCCGATGACGATGCGGTCCGCGTCGATGCCGAGTTCGGCCGCGTGCGCGGACACCCAGACGAGGCCGGCGTAGCAGTCCTCCAGCGGCCCGGGGTACCGCGTCTGCGGCGCCAGCCGGTACTCGACCGAGACGACCGCCAACTCCAGGGTGAGGGCGATGTCCTGGAGCAGCGGAAGCACGGACCACGCGTTGCCCACGACCATGCCGCCGCCGTGCAGGTAGTACAGCAGCGGCAGCGGCCCGCCGATCCCGGCCGGGCGCGCACTCACGAGCGTCACGTCCGGATCGCCCGCCGCCCCCGGCACCCGCAGCTCCTCCACCTCGAAGCGGCCGCCGTCCCGGAGCTCGGAAACCGTCGGCCGGGGCCGGTCGGCGGCGTCCTGCGCCTGCCGGGCCGCGAGGTTCCCGGGGGTGAGCGGCTCCCCGGCCGCGCCGCCCGACGCCGCGAGGATCGCGGCCAGTTCGGGGTCGAAGGGCGGCGCCACGCAGGCCGCCGGGACAGAGCCGGACTCCGCCGGTATGTCGCTGATACTCATGACAGTCCATCATGCCGCGCACCGCGACCGGCCGACCATGGCTGTGCCCGACGGGTTCGGTCCGCCCTCGCCTGCGCAGGAAGTCGGCCCGGCCGACTACCTGCGCGAGGGGTGGCCGGGTGGCGGGCAGGTTCCCGGAGCCTCACTTCGTCGTGGGGAAGGCGGCGCACAGCACGGGGCCGCGGGTGAGGACGGCGACGCCGGCCATGGCCAGGGCGGACAGGCCCTGGAGCACGGCGTACCAGGCCGGGCAGAGGCCGGGAATCAGGTCGACGCCGACGATGGCGATCGGCATGACGGTGGAGAGGGTGCGCACGCGGTCGAAGGCCTTGAAGGAGCCCTCCGAGGCCCGGACGGCCATCCGGTGGACCAGCGGGGCGATCGCGAGCAGGACGGCCCCCCGGATCCACAGGAACGCGGTCACCTCGTGGCCGGTGCAGGCCATCACGGCGACCACCCCGAGGACGATGGCGCTGACGGCGCCGAAGAGCGTGATGCACTTCCTCACCGTGCCGAAGGCCTCCTGGGTGCGCGGGTCGCCGAGGTGGGCCGGAGCGGTCGTGGCCATGGTCGTCCTCCTCCGTGTCGTTGTGCCGTCGACGCTACGGAGCACCCGGTCGGCCCGGTACGGGTCCAGCCACACGGGCGGGGTGGGGCCAGACCCACTCCTCCTGCCGCCGACGACCCCGGGGGAACGCGCACCAGTGGGTGGAGAACAGTCGTGGTGAGGGGAGGGCCCCCGCGGCGTGCCGATCGCAGAGAACCGGCTGCGACGGCAACGTTCGGCGCGCCGCCGCATCGGCGCCGCAGCATCCGCGCCGCCGCATCGGCGCCGCAGCATCCGCGCCGCAGCATCGGCGCCGCCGCACCGAGAAGGGGAGTCCGTTCACAGCGGACGATGAGTCAGAAGGCGGCGTACCCACGCCTTTCCACTCTCAACATATAGCGCACGGGGGGCCTTGCGGCAAGGCCCCCACGGTGCCGCAGAATCTCCGACCGAGGCCGAAAACCAAGGAAAGTCGGAGTTGCTGAATGCGTGTTTTGCTGGTGGCGTACGGGTCGCGCGGGGACATCGAGCCGATGGTCGGCCTCGCGGTGCAGTTGCAGGCGCTCGGCGCCGAGGTGCAGGTGTGCGCGCCGCCGGACTTCGCGGAGCTGTTGGACGGCTTCGGCCTCCCGCTGGCGCCGATCGGCCCGTCGGTGCGCGAGATGGCGAAGGGCGCGGTGACCGGGGCGAAGCCGGCGCCGCCGGCGAGCATGCCGGAGCGCGCGGCCCGGATGGTCGCCATGACGTACGACGCGGCCTCCTCGGTGGCCGAGGGCGTCGACGTGGTGCTGGCGACGGGCCTGCTCCCGGCCGCGGCCGCCGCGCGGTCGGTGGCCGAGAAGCTGGGCGTCCCCTACAAGTTCGTCTCCTACTTCCCGAGTTACCTGCCGTCGCCGCACCACCCGCCGCTCGCGTGGACGAAGCCGCTCCCGGCGGACGTGACCGACAACCGGGTGCTGTGGGAGCTGAACGCGAAGGACATGGACGAGCTGTTCGGCGGCGCGGTCAACACCCACCGCGCGTCGATCGGCCTGCCCCCGGTGGAGAACGTCCGCGATCACGTCTTCACGGGGCAGCCGTTGCTGGCGGCGGACGCGGTGCTGGGCCCGTGGCTGGAGCCGGCGGAGCTCGACGTGGTGCAGACCGGCGCGTGGATCCGGGAGGACGAACGCCCGCTCCCGGCCGGGCTGGAGACGTTCCTGGAGGCCGGCGACGCACCGGTCTACGTGGGCTTCGGCAGCATGCCGGTGCGCGATTCGGAGGACGTCGCCAAGGCGGTCGTCGGGGCGGTGCGCGCGCAGGGCCGCCGCGTGCTCCTCGGGAGCGGCTGGGCCGGACTGGCCCTGACCGACGACCGGGACGACTGCTTCGTCGTCGGCGAGGTCAACCAGCAAGCCCTGTTCGGCCGGGTCGCCGCCGTCGTGCACCACGGCGGTGCGGGAACGACGACGACGGCCGCCCGGGCCGGCGTGCCCCAGGTGGTGGTGCCCCAGATGGCCGACCAGCCGTACTGGGCGGGCCGGGTGGCCGACCTGGGCATCGGCGCGGCCCACGACGGCCCGACGCCGACCACCGAGTCCCTCTCGGCCGCGCTGAAGACGGCGCTGGCCCCCGAGGTCCGTGACCGGGCGGCCGCCGTGGCCGGCACGATCCGCACCGACGGCGCGGCGGCCGCGGCGAAGCTGCTGCTCGACGCGGTCGGCTGAGGGGGGCGGCAGGGAGCCGCCCCCTCAGCCGGGGCGGCAGGGAGCCGCGCCGGGGACGATATCCGCTGGTCCCCTCGGCTTCGTCGTGAGAGCCTCGCCCCTGTGGGCACTTACGACGAGCCCGAGGTGGGCGAGCTGCTCCACCGGCGCGGCTGGCGGACGGCGTTCACCGTCGCGGAGCAGGTGGACGCCTGGGCGTGGCTGGTCGAGACGGTCGAACGCGGCTACGACGACGACGTCGACGAGTACACCAACGACCTCTACTGCCGGAACTGGCTCCACCAGGCGTGGCTGCTGCTGCACGACCACCTCGTCCAGCTCTGGACACCGCGGATCAGGGCGTGGGACGACCGGTTCCGGGCGGCGACGATCGCCGACGACGGCCTGGCCCTCGAACCGTTCCACGGAATGCCCCACCCGGACATGTGGTGGTGGCGGCGTCATCCGCGCGTCCTCACCGGGAGTCTGGGCAGGTCGCTGCGTTCGGCCGGTGCTCACGGCACTTGCGGATCGGAGGACCCGGAGTGAGGTCCGGGGTGGCCTCAAGTCGCTGTCTCCCGAGGCGTAGTGTGCGCTGAGTGAACGAACTGAGCTTCCGGGGGAAAGACCGGTATCGTCCGTCCGGGCCGCACATTGCGGCCGTGGCCTTCCTGTTTGTCATCGAAGGGACCGCTGCCGCCTACAAGCTCGGCCCGGCGCCGACCTGGTGCCTGATCGCCGTCACCGTAGTGCTCGGCGGCGCCGGGTTCCTTCTGACGTTCCGGAGTTGGACCACGGTCGGGGCCGAGGGAATAACCATCTGCTGGGGCATCGGGCGCGGCCGCACCTACCCGTGGAGGGAGATCCGGTGGATCGACGTGCGCGAAAGCACCGGGAATGAGACGTCGCGCGCGGTCCGGATGTTCCTGGCAAGCGGGCGGCGCCGCTCACTGCCGGGGCTCATGCACAGCGACACCTACCCGTCTCCCGACTTCGACGAGCAGTTCCATCGGATCGTCAACTGGTGGGAGCTGAGCACCGATCCGGCCGGCCGAGTACAGCCGCGGAAGCAGTTCCGGGACCGGCTGACGCCGACGGTGGTCGGAATCGTCGTCACGCTCCTCATCGCGGTCGTCGTCGGCCTCGTCGTGTTGGCGCAGAGCTAGGTCCCTTCTTTCGGATCGGCGGGCGGACCGGATGAGGATGCCGGCGATGTGGAGTCCGGCCTGGTGGACGGTGGCGGTCGTCTCGTAGCGAGTGGCCGGGCCGCGCCAGTTCTTCAGCCGGTTGACGCAGCGTTCGACGGTGTTGCGCTGCTTGTGGGCCTCGCGGTCGATGCTCTGACACCCCGTCGCACCGCGCCCGAGGGGCCGGCACCGCACCCGCGGTGCCGGCCTCCGGTCATGGCTGCGGCAGACGGCTGGCCGCGTCCCGCCACTCGCGCGGGGAGACACCGTAGGCGTCCCTGAACGAACGGCTGAAGTGCGCGGCGTTGGCGAAGCCCCAGTGGTGGGCCACGGCCGCGATGCTCCTGCTCCGGGCCTCCCGGCCGCCCAGCGCGCGGCGGCACTCCTCCAACCGGCGTCGCTGGATCCAGCGGCGGACGGTGACGCCTTCGAGCTCGAAGAGCTTGTGCAGGTAGCGCACGGACATGTGGTGGTGGCGGGCGATCGCCTCGGGGGTGAGGTCCCGGTCCGTCAGGTGTTCGCCGATGTGGGCCTGGATCCGCAGCAGCGTCATCCGGGCGGCGTCGGGAGTGTCCTGCAGGTCGAAGCCGAGCTGCTCCTCGACGAGCGTCTGGATCAGGCTCGTCGCGCGGGCCGCGACCGACCCTCCCGTGTGCGGCTGGTAGGTGGCCGCCGAGTCGACGAGGTGGGACACCAGCGGTGGCACCAGACGGCCGAGCGGCGTATCCGCACCGAGCGGCACCGCGGTGATCCGCCGGAAGTCGGACTCGCTCAGGCCCAACGCCCGGCGGGGCAGGACCAGGGACTTGGTGCGGAACCGCTCCGGCACGGTCAGCCGGACCGGGCGCGCCATGTCGTACATGAACAGCGTGCCCGCACCCAGGCAGGTCTCGCGGGTGTCCTGCTCGACGCGGACCGTGCCGTGGCTGAGGAGTTTGACGACGACGTACTCGTCGTTGTCGCTGCCGGCGACGAGGCGCCTGGTCCGCTCCGCCCGGTGCGGGTCGCCTTCCACCGTGACCGCCTGGAGCGGGCCGAGCAGCGAGGTCCGGATCGCGCCGTGCTCGACCTCGTCGCCGACCTTCATGTCCACGGCACCGAAGGTGCGCGAGAGCGCCTCGCGCCAGTACGCCCGCCGCCGCGACGCGGGCAGTCCCCGGGTCGTGTAATGCGTGGCCGCACCGCCCCGCTCCGTCCCCGGTATCTCCACGACCGCCGTCCTCACCCCGTTGACCTGGACGTTTCCCGCACATCATGCCACCGGACGCGGAGCCGTACGGCGGTGAGCCGGCCCGCACAGGTCGACGCCGGCGGGCCGGGGTGCGCGGGACCGTCCGGCGATCACGGTGGACGGGATCGCCGCAGGCCGCCCTGGCCGGCCGTGGCCCCGCGGCCCGCGGCCCCTCGCTCGGTCGGGCGTGGCCACCGCCCGGTGCTGGTTCAGCGGGTCGATGCCGCACTCGACGGCGTGGCGGGCCTGGTCACGACGGGCCGGGCCGGTCGCGGGGTGGGCATCCGGGCCGCGGACTCTCCGAAGGAGATGGACTCCGAGCCGTCGGATGATCATGTGTAGTCGTTCGCCGGAGATTTGCGATAGCTTGTCACGCCTCAGCGCGGTGGTCCGTCCGTGGGTGGAATCCGCCCCACGGAATGGCCCGAATCCCTCATCCGGGGATCGCTGCTGATGACTGCGGCGGGGGCCTCGGCGAGTAACCACGACCTGGCTCCGGCATGGCAGTCGCACCATGATCCAAATCAAGGGGGACATTTCACCATGCGTGCTTCGCACAAGCGCTTCGTCATGTCGGCGGTTCTGCCGATCGCTCTCCTCGGGTCCATGGCTGCCCAGTGCGGCCCCGACAACTCCGACCCGAGCGCCGCGACCACCACGCCGGCGCCGGCGGGGACGCCCGTGCCGACCGCCACGGCCGCCGCGACGGGCACGGCCGGACCGGCCACCTCGGCCGCACCGACGGGCAAGCCCGGTCCGGCAAAGGCCCTGTCGTCCGATGATCTCCTCAAGGCCCTGCTGACCAAGGCGGACGTGCCGGGGACCACCAAGTCGGACAGCGGCCCGGCCGGCGGTGACAGCAAGACGGTCGCGGACAAGGCCGCCTGTCAGCCCGTGTTCGATCTGATGGACGCGACGAACGCCGCGACGAAGCCGGCCGCGGCCGTGCAGGCCTCCTTCAAGACGGGTTCCAACGTCGGGGTCATGGTCCAGCTCTACCAGTTCGGTGCCGGCCAGGCCGACAAGGCCATGTCGTCCGCCGCGGCCGCGCTCGGGTCGTGCTCCAGCATCCCCAGCACCGTCCCCGGGAACGACAACGAGAAGCTCGTGGTATCCACGTCGAAGCTGAGCTACCCGACGCTCGGCGACGCGACCCTGGCCTTCAAGCTGTCCTACACCGGTCAGACGACGGCCGAGTACTCCTACGTCTTCGTTCGGAGCGGGGACGCTGTGATCAACCTCAGCAACGTGGCGACGGCATCCGTGACGCAGCCGGACCAGGCGCTGGTGAAGAAGCAGTTCGACAAGGTGAAGGCCGCCCAGTAGCGCTGAGCCACCTACGCAGACGGCGAACCCCTGGGGCGCGTGCTCCAGGGGTTCGGCCATCCCGCGCTTGAGAGAGGGGGATGGTCGAGGGGTCTGTGGTGGAGGGTCGTCCGGCTTGCTGCCAGGCCGGCGGATGGACATGGGGATCTGTCCGATGATCAGTGGGCTGCGCTGGAACCGTTGTTGCCGATTGCCGGCGTGGGACGTCCGGTGAGGCCGCGCCGCAGGCTGGTCAGCGGCTATACGGGGTACCCCGGAAGCTGTCACGCATGTAAGCCGAGTGGGCTGACACCGACTTGGCTTACAGGTATCCGATCGTTCGTCAGGCGAGTTCGGCACGTCTGGGACGTCGGCTCACGGGCGGCCGTGCTCGACGGCCTGGGCCACGTCTGCGGCGGGGGCCGGGTTCTCCCGGTGCCACCGTGTGCACACAGCCACCGTCGGCTAGATCGTCGCGAGGAACTCGCGGACGGCGGTGGCGAAGGCGTCGGGGGCAGTGGTGTAGACGAGGTGGTCGGCGTCCAGTTCGGCCGAGGTGGTGCCGGGACGGCGCTCGACCATGGCGCGGACCTGCTCGGCCGGGATGACGCCCTTGGTGCCGTGGACCAGGAGGGCCGGGCAGGTGGTGGCCGTCCAGTCGGCCCAGTGGTCGCCGTGCACCTGGTCCTCGGACTCGTACATCTCCCGGGGGTGAAAGGGCAGCCGCCAGGTGCCGTCGGCGTTCTCCCGCAGCCGGTCGGAGAAGTAGGGCGCGGCGGGACCGAGTCCGGCGACCAGTGCGTCGCGGGTGGGTGCGTCGTAGGGCAGGTTCAGCAGGAAGCCGAAGGGGTTCGACCCGTCCAGGCCGAGTGCGGCGGGCCCCTCGGCGTTGACGAGCGCGCTGACGCGCCCGGGGTGGCGGGCGGCGAACTGGTAGGCGTTGACGGCGCCGAGGGAGTGGCCGAGGAGTACGACCCGGTCCAGCTGCAGGTGGTCCAGGAGGGCTTCGAGGTCGGCGAGGTAGCCCTCCCGCGAGTAGTCGGCGGTCCGGTCGGACTCGCCCTGGCCGCGCTGGTCCGGGGCGATCAGCCGCCACTCGGGGCCCAGCGCCTCGGCGAGCCGCGCGAAGGTGGCGCCCTCGGACAGGTGCCCGTGCAGGGCCACCAGCGGCCGGCCGGTGCCCCCGAAGTCGAGGTAGGACAGCCGGCGCCCGTCGATGGACAGTTCGGCGCGGACGGCGGTGGCGGTGTTCACGGTGGTGTCGTTCATGGCGGAATCCCCCTGGTGTGGTTGATGGGGATAACCGTACGGGCAATTGCACGCTTGTGCAAGACGTACGTGCAAGACGTCTGTGTCACTCCCTCCTCGACCCAGGCCTGCCCCGGCGCCACGAAGCTCAAGTCGAGCTTGGTGTGATGGCTGGGGCTGTCCTGAGTGAGACCAACTTCAGGCGGGGTGACCCGGGTGGCGGGTGCCTGTGTCCGAAGGCCTCTTCACTCGGCAGGAGTTGTGGCGGGCACGCCTGACGACGCGCGGACAGGGGCGGTGGTGGCGCGCTGGTTTGCGGTTGCGGCGTGTCGCAAGGGTGACGAGGACATCCGTCTTGACCTCTTCCCATGGTTCAGGAGGGAAAGGCAGCCGCCCCGGTGGCGGTGCGGCGGACGATGTTGAGGGTCCCGGGGAGGCTGATCCGGTCGGGGTCGATGTCGGCCCCGGTCGCGGCCTGGCAGATCAGGGAGTTGATCGCGTACTGGACCAGCAGGTAGGCCCAGATCTCCTGGTGGGCCAGGTCCGGACTCTTGGATCGCAGCACCTTCCCCGGACCGCGCAGGACGGTCTTCAGTCGGCCGTTCGCGGCCTCCGCTTCCCGTCTCCGGTGGTAGGTGGCCGCCAGTTCGACCGCCGTCGCGTCCTCCGGATCCCTGACGTTCGTGATCAGGCGCACCAGTTCACCGCCGTCACGGTCGGGGACGTCGTATTCGATGACGCGGACGACGTGGGCTCCGGCCGGATCCGGCTTCGCACCGGATTTCGCCACCTGCAGCATTTCCTCCCGTTGCCGCCCGCGCAGGCGGGGATTGACCAGAGCCGACAGGTACGTACCGTCCGGCAAGACCTTCAGGATCGGCAGGGACAGCTGCGTCGGTGCCCGCCAGCACAATCCCGCCCCGGTCTGGTTGGCGGCGCTGAACGCGGCGAAGCTGTAGAAGCCTCGATCGGCCAGCAGCAGCCAGTCGGTTGAGATCGAGGTCAGCAGCGCGGCCGCCATCGCCTTCTCGCTCCGGTTCCACGGCCCGACCTCGGCGTCGATGAAGGCGTGCGATCCGCACTCGACGACGGCCACAACCCGGGCCTTGGGAAAGGCGGAGCGGGACCGGCCGTTGCCGGCGTAGCCGAATTCGGCGGCGTTCTCGGCCGAGCCGGGGACGTCGAGTCCGAACCCGTCGATGGCCATCAGCCGCGATCCGCGAAGCCACGCGCCCCTGGTCTCACGGGTGGCAACCGGCTCGGCCGCCCGGTAGAACGTCTCCCGCAGTACGTCCCGGCCCAGCCGCTTGCGCGCCTGCATGATCTCCGACGATGTCGGTGGTTCCCAAGCGGCGTCCCACGCCCCGAACTGCGACAGCGACCCGGTGACCTTCTGTGCGACCTCCTCGACCTCGTCGTCGGAGTACAGGCACAGCGCCATCGTCAGATAGGCGGTCACGTGGGGAAGGAGCTTCTTGCCCCAGTGTTGCTCGGCCACTCCGCATACCTCGACGGCCTCGTCGACTGCGAACCGCGGCACCGCCGCGACCAAGGCCTCCAATGACGCCTGGTCCGGCCGCGCGACAGGCCTGCCAGAATCAACCCACCCCTGAACCATGCCGCAACCCTAGTCGCGCGACTGACGCCGCAACGAGCAGCACGTCCCCTGATCAACTTCGTGGCATTGGGGCCAGCCCGCCGCACCGCAATGAATCCTCGGTGAGACTGGTCGAACTCCGTGGAGACCGGACATTGGCTGCTTGCCTGACAGTTGCGAAGGTCCGCCGACCTGCGGAGAAGGTCTCGGTGCACCAGATCACCGCCGGATGTGGTGGCGGGTACGGACGGTCGGCTCCTCGCTCTGGTTGAGCGAGGAGCCGTTCGGTCATGTGGTGGGGGTGGCGTGGTGGTCGAACTCGCCGGCCTTGATGCCTTGGAGGAGTGCGGCGAACTTGGTGGGGGTGGTGCGGACGACGACGTTGGCGTCGTCGGACTCGCGGAGGTCGACGAGCCCGGCGACAGCGCGAACCTCGACGCAGTCGTCGTGTGCCGCGGAGTAGCTGGACTTCTGCCACCCGGAGCTAGGCATGTTTGCTTTCCATTTCTTTCTTTACGGATCGGAGGAAGTCGCGGGACTCCTCTTCGGAGAGGGCCGTTGACTCCATCTGAGCGAGGATTGCTCGGAACCTCGCAACATGGGCTGGAGCGTCGAGGAGCTGGCAGCCGAAACCTGTGTCCGTCTGCACCGTGTCCAAGTCGGGAATCGGACCTTCGGCGTAGGTGAAGTTCTCGATGGGACTCGGCAGGCCGGCGATGTCGAACGGCAGGACGCGAATTGAGATGCCAGAACTCTCGGAGTCCTCGATGAGAGCATCGAGTTGCTCGGCACGAACTTGAGGGCCGCTGAACTGCATCCGCAGTGCTGCTTCATGGATGAAGGCGCAGTACGGCGTTGCTCCGGATCGGACGGTGCGTTGCCGCTGGATGCGAAAGGCCGTTCTGAGGTCGACCTCGTGTCGGGGCAGAGGCGGGTAGGCCTGTGAGAAGACCGCGGAGGCGTACGCGCCGGTCTGAAGCAGGCCGGGGACGAACGTGATCGTGTAGGTCGAGAGCCTTCGCGCGTGGCCCTCAAGCTCTGCGACTTCGAGGAAGTCCGCCGACAGGGTGTCACGGTAGGCCTCCCACCAGCCGGTCCTGCCTCGTTCCGTGATGATGTCGGCGAGAGCATCGATCAGCTGGTGGTTGACGCACATGCACGCTGCTGCGATCGTCCGCAGGCGCTCCACGCTGATGCCAATCCTCGCTGACTCCATCTGAGTCACCTGGGCCGGGTTCATCCCGACAATGCGGCCGAGCTGCGTGCCGCCGAAGCCGGCCTGCTCTCGCATCCGCCGGAGCTCAGCACCAAGCCTGCGCTGGCGAAGTGTTGGGGTGCTGCGTGGAGGCATGGCTTCCTTCCAGAACAAGGACCAGGCCCAAGTCTGCCGCCCTGGGCGCGGGCTGGTCCATCTGGGGCGGGGTTACCACGGTAGAGGGAAAATCCCAGAAGGATGGAAATTTGGATACTGCCGTGCGTTATGGTCGTCCCAGGTCGATCCGATGGATCGTCAGTAATGCCTGTTTTCAGGGCAGTAGGCGCCTGCTGCCCGCGCACCGCAGAGCAGCCACGCGTGGCATCCACCAGCCCCGCCCTGGCCTGGCTCACGGCGACGATTCCGCCGGTGAACGCCTCACTCCATTCCACTCAGCCTCGTCCGGAGGTTCCTCATGTGTGCCTTCAACCCGCCCGACTGGTCCGCCGCCCGCGCCGAGCTGCGGGACGCGCTCGCCGCCGCGTCCTGGCCGCCGGACCTCATCCACGACGCCGAACTCGCCCTGTGCGAGCTGTACGTCAACGCCTGGCGCCACGGCGGCAGCCCCGCGCCCCTGGTCGTCGTCCTGCTGCTGAACCGCACCCTGCGGGTCTCGGTCGCCGACGACAGCCCCGACCTGCCCGAACCCCGCACGTCCGCCGACCCCTACGAGCTGTCCGGCCGCGGTCTGCACCTCGTCCGCTCGCTCACCCACCGCTTCGGCGCCGAGGCGCGCAAGCACGGCGGCAAGGTGGTCTGGTTCGAGCTGGAGGTGGCCGCGTGACCGGCCCCCGCATCCCGCTCTCCCCCGACGACCCCCGCATGCACGACTACACCGACGCCCACGTCACCGCCCTGCTGCGCGAACTCCACGAACGCGGCGCCGGGTTCGGCATCCAGTGGGGCTCCGCCACCACCCACCACAGCACCGTCGACGGCCGCATCCTCGTCAACTTCGGCCACGCCCCCGTCGCCACCCTCCTCAACCTCCTCCACCTGCTGTCCGACACCGGGAGGGAGCAGTCGTGGGAGTCCTGACCCCCAGGGCCGGCCAGGCCGTCCACACCGAGCGCACCACCGTCCACTACCTCGCCGTCGAACGCGTCCCCGACGCGGCCCTGCAGCTGCGCGCCGCCGTCGACCTCGACGTCCACGCCGCCCCGGGCGAGCAGCTCGCCCTGCCGCTCACCCGCGAGCAGGCCGAGGAACTCCTCCACACCCTCGCCGCCCACCTCGGCCACCGCGTGATCGGCATCCGCCGATGAGAACCGGCACCGCGAGCTTCCTCGTCGGTGCGGCGTTCGCCGCCCTCCTCGCCCTCGCGATCGCCACCGTCGCCCTCGGCGTCGTCACCGCCCTCAAGGTCAACGACCAGACCCGCACCGCCGGGCCCCCGGCCCCGATCACCCGCCACGGCCGCTGGGAACTGCGCAGACTCCCCGACGGCACCCACGAATACGCCTGGATCGCCCGCCAGGCCGGCCACTACGGCCCCGAACTCCCCCCACCACCCACCAAACCCAACCCCACCCCCGGCCGCGGCCGGCACCGCATACCCGGCTGAGCAGCCCACGCGAAGGCCCCCGCCCACCCCCGGGCGGGGGCCTCGCCGGTCCCCGACCCCGGCCGCAACCCGCCGGATGACCGGCCTCCCCACCCCGCCGCCGGGCCCCTCGGGAAGGTTCCGAAAAAAGTTTTGAAACCACCTGCAACCCCCGGCGGGGATGCACGTCTATACGGATGAAGGCACGGAGAGCGAGACCGGCAAACGCAAGGCCGGGGGGCGCTTCCGCTGGACGACAGCGGGCAGCCGGCCGTCTTCACCACACCATCCGCACCATGACCCTGGGGATTCACGTCATGCGCAAGTCCGTTATGCCCTCGATCGCGAAGAACGTCCGCTCGATCTCCGGCCGCCGCCGCCTCGCCGCCGTCGCCGCCACCGTCGTCCTCGCCGGCTCCGTCCAGCTGATGACCGCCGAGTCCTCCTGGGCCTGCGGCGCCCCGGACGACGCGCCCGTGACCGCCCCCGCGAAGCCCGCGGCCGACAAGGAGCAGGACGCCTCCTTCGAACTGCACGGCCAGGGCGCCACGACCACCTTCGTCACCGCCGTCCCCAAGACGCTGACCGTCGGCGGCCCCAAGGTCGAGTTCGGCGTCCAGTTCTTCAACGGCACCGGCGCCGCCTACCACCGCGTCACCCCCGAGCTCGCGCTCTTCAACGCGACCGGCGCCACCCCGCGGCCCTCCCAGGTCACCATGGAGGTCCTCGACCACGGCCAGTGGAAGCGGATGGCGACCTCCAACGGCTGCGACCCCGCGGTCCACGGCGTCGCCCCGTCCTCGGTGGGCGCCCCGCTCGCCACCGGCCACGGCGTCCGCTACCAGTTCCGCATCGGACTCACCGCCGACGCGCCCAAGGGCATCGAGAAGCTGGAACTCAACGCCTGGCCGACCTACGGCAAGGGCACCGGCGCCGACATCGCCGTCGCCTACCCCAAGACGGCCCCCAAGCCCACCACCACCGCGAAGCCCACCACCACCGCGAAGCCCACCGCCACGGCGAAGCCGACCACCAAGCCCGCCCCGGCCAAGCCCGTCGAGGACAAGACCCCCGCCCCGACCACGCCCGCCCCGACCAGCACCGCGACCAAGGCCCCGGCCGCCACGCCGACCGCCACCCCCTCGGCCCCGGCCACCACCGCGCCGGCCGGCACCCCCGAGCTCGCCCACACCGGGTCCAGCTCCACCAACGGCTTCCTCGCCGCCACCGCCGCCGCCCTCGTCGCCCTCGGCGCCGGCGCCCTGATCGCCGTGCGCCGGCTGCGTCCCCAGCGCTAACCGGAACGCACGGAACCCGAAGGGCCCTTCTCCGCACGGCGGTGCGGAGAAGGGCCCTTCGCCCATTCCGGGCTGACGGCCGGACCGACGCCGTGAGGCTCCTCGGAGGAGCTGACGCAAGGGCGGGCACGGTCTCCTTCGGGTGGACGGTCGGCCACGGGGCGTGGGCGAAAAATGGTCGCGCTCCCGGCAGGTGCGCCGTAGCGTGCGCGCGTGAACGTTGGAGATCCAAAGGAAGTGGTCCGGCGCGGGTATGACGTGCTGTCGGAGCACTACGAGCGGGTATTTGGCAGCGAGTCGAAATACGGTTCGTGGATCGAGGAGTTGCTCGGTCGGCTCCCCGAGGCAGGCGCCGTCTTGGACGTCGGGTGCGGCACCGGGGTTCCCGTAGCCCGGTCCCTGGTCGCGGCGGGTCACCGCGTGACGGGCGTCGACATCAGCGAGGTCCAGATCCGCAGGGCCAGAGAGCTTGTGCCTGACGCCGACTTCATCCGGGCTGATGCCACGACCTTGGAGCTCCCGAAGGGCAGCTTCGACGCCGTCGTCTGCCTGTACGCCCTGATCCATGTCCCGGTGGAGGAGCAGCCCGCCCTGCTGGAGCGGATCGCTTCCTGGCTGCGGCCGGGAGGCTGGTTCCTGAGCACCACCGGGCATCGGGCTTGGACCGGGACCGATGAGAACTGGCTCGGCGGCGGGGCCGCAATGTGGTGGAGTCACGCCGACGCCGGCACGAACCGCGCATGGCTCGTGCAAGCCGGCTTTGACGTGGTCCACGAGGAGTTCGTACCCGAGGGCGACAGCGGCCACGTCCTGTTCTGGGCTCGGGCGCGCTGAGGCATGACAGCGACAGGCCGAACGACATGTGCGAGCCGTCGATCACCGCCCGCGACCAGTCCGGCTCACCGGCCCGGTGCACAGCCCCGCTCGACCTCCATGCGCCGGCCCTGTCCACCCTTGAGCGGCCCATGTGAAGGCCCTCGCCCACTCCGGGCGGGGGCTTCGCTGGTCCCCGGCCCCGGTGGTCACTGGCCTCCCGCACCCCTTGCCGGGCCGCCCGGGAAGGTTCCGAAAAAAGTTTTGAAACCACCTGCAACCCCCGGCGGGGATGCGCGTCTATACGGATGAAGGCACGGAGAGCGAGACCGGCAGGGCCGGGGGGCGCTTCCGCTGGACGACAGCGGGCAGCCGGTCGTCTTCACCACACCATCCGCACCATGACCCTGGGGAGTCACGTCATGCGCAAGTCCGTTATGCCCTCGATCGCGAAGAACGTCCGCTCGATCTCCGGCCGCCGCAGTCTCGCCACCCTCGCCGCCACCGTCGTCCTCGCCGGCTCCGTCCAGCTGATGACCGCCGAGAGCTCCTGGGCCTGCGGGGATGGCGCCCGGACGACGGCCGGCGCCCCGGCCAAGCCCGTCACCCCCGCCTCCGCGCACAAGGGCAACCTCCAGGCCTCGTTCCACATGACGCCGGACGGCCAGACCATCACCGCGGGCGGCGGGAAGATCGAGATCGGCGTCGGGATCACCAACTTCACCGGCGCGCCGTACGAGAACATCACCCCCAGGTTCGCGCTGTACAACGAGAAGGGCGCCACGCGGATCGAGGACTTCACGGTCGAGGCGGCCACGCCCGGCGGCTGGAAGAAGCTGACCATGCTGCACGGCTGCGACCCGGTGATCCACGCGGACACCAGCAGCCTCAAGGCCAAGCGCCTCGACGACGGTCGGGCCGTCAACTTCGGGTTCCGCATCTCCGTCTCCGCGAACGCCGCCGCGGACCTGAACGAACTCCAGATCTTCGTCGGCGGGCAGCCTGAGGGCCTCCCCGTGGCGGACGGCGACGTCCACACCTTCAAGGTGGTGCACCCCGCCAGCACCAAGCCGACCAGCAAGCCCACCACCACCGCGAAGCCGACCGCCAAGCCCACCACCACGGCCAAGCCCAGCACCAAGCCCGCCCCGGCCAAGCCCGTCGAGGACAAGACCCCCGCCCCGACCACGCCCGCCCCGACCGCCACCGCGACCAAGGCCCCGGCCGCCACGCCGACCGCCACCCCCTCGGCCCCGGCCACCACCGCGCCGGCCGGCACCCCCGAGCTCGCCCACACCGGGTCCAGCTCCTCCAACGGCTTCCTCGCCGCCACCGCCGCCGCCCTCGTCGCCCTCGGTGCCGGCGCCCTGATCGCCGTGCGCCGGCTGCGTCCCCAGCGCTAACCGGCACGCACGGAACCCGAAGGGGCCCAACTTCGCACGGCGGTGCGAAGAAGGGCCCCTTCACCGTTCCCGGACCGACCCCGGATCAGTCACCCACCGGACTCCCCGGAGCCGCGCAAACTCCTGGCTACGCTGGGGTGATGAGCCACACGCCCACCGCCCCGGGAGCCGGCGGTCCGTCCTGGCCCCCCGGCCGCCGTGGCAGCCGGGGGCCGACGCGTGGTCCGGCCCGGCCGGCCGCCGCGCCGGAGGACCGGCTCATCGCGCGGTTCCGCACCCTCCCGGCCGGGAGCGACGACAAGGTCAGGATCGTCGCCGCGCTGGCCGAGGCCGCCACCGCGACCCCCGCCGTCGCCGCCTTCCTCGCCTCCGTCCTCGCCGACCCCGACGAGGACGGGCCCGCCCGCGTGGAGTGCGCGACCGCCCTCCGCCTCCACTCGCCGGGCGGCCCGGCAGCCCGGCGCGCGGTCGCCGCCGCGCTCCTCGCCGCGCTGGCCGACCCCGACGACGACCTCCTCCGCCGGCACGCCGCGACGGCTCTCGGCCCCTACGCCGACGACCCGGCCGTCGACCGGGCCCTGATCGCGGCGGTCACCCGCGACGACGACCCCCGCGTCCGGGGCAACGCGCTCGCCGCCCTCCAGGACGCCGGGCCGTCTCCGGAACGGATCGATGTGCTCACGGCGTTGACGCAGGACGCCACCCTCGGCGGCGAGGCCGCCCGCATCCTCGGAAAGTGGGGAACATGCTGACCATCGGCTCCGTCGTCCTCGGCGTCGACGACGTCCGCCGCGCCGTCGCCTTCTGGACGGCCGCGCTCGGCTACGTGCCGCGCGACGCGGTCGACGACGACTGGGTGGTCCTCGTCCCCGCGAACGGCCCCGGCGTGCAGGTGGCGCTCGGCCGCAGCACGTCGCCGGTGCAGGACCACCCGCGCGTCCACCTCGACCTCTACGCGCGCGACGCCGCCGACCAGGCCGCCGAGGTCGAACGCCTGGTCGCCCTCGGTGCCCGGCACGTCGACTGGGACAGCTACCCGGAGGACCCGGACTTCGTCGTCCTCGCCGACCCCTCCGGCAACCGCTTCTGCGTCATCGACGCCGGCCGGACCTGACGCAGGGGCGGAGGGCCGGCCGCCGGGCCCGCTAACTGCGCCGGCGGACCCGGCTTTCGAGGCCGCTGCGGACCTGGCGGCTCAGCGCCCCGGCCGCCGCCGCGAGGAAGACGAAGTTGTACGCGATCTGGAGCATCACCACCAGCCGGGGCACCTGGCCGGACGGGGTGATGTCGCCGTAGCCGACCGTCGCCATCGTGACGACGGTGAAGTAGAGCGAGTCCAAACGGGTGTTGAGCCCGACGAACTCGTCGGGCTGGGCGCCGAGGACGTAGTAGGTGCCGGCGAAGACGGTCAGGACGAGGCAGATCAGGAAGATGATCCACACTCCTGGATGGCGGCCGGTGCCGACCAGGATGTCGATCATCCGGGCCATCAGGATCCAGGTCATGCCGATCATGACGGCCGCGAAGACCAGCCAGCTGACCAGCGGCCGGTGCTCGCCGAAGTACCGCAGCGGCAGGGTGAAGTACGCGATCATCAGCACGGTGAACGACCCCAGCAGCAGGCACCAGGCCCGCAGGTCGATGCGGTCCCGGGGCGGCGGGGGCTGGTCGTCGGACATCCCGTTCAGCCTCCGGCCCCGCCCCGGGCCGCGCCCGCCGGGCTGCTCCGTCCGGGGCGGGCGGCCTCAGCCCGCCAGGCCCTGCTGGATCGCCAGCACCGCCAGCCGGACCCGGTTGGGGCTGCCGGTCTTGGCCATCAGGTTGGAGACGTGGGTCTTCACCGTGGTCACGCCCAGGTGCATCCGCTCGGCGATCTCGATGTTCGAGAGCCCGCCGGCGATGTGCCGCAACACCTCGTGCTCGCGCCCGGTGATGCCGCCCACCGGCTGCCGGCGGCCGTCCTCGCCGGTCCAGTCGGACGTGGCGCGGGCGACCACCCGCCGCAGCACGGCCGGGCTGTACGGGCTCTCGCCGGCCGCCGCCCGCCGGACGGCGTCGAGGACGGCGGCGGGCTCGACGTCCTTGGCGAGGAAGCCGCAGGCGCCGGCGGCGAGGGCCGGGTAGAGACGGTCGTCGTCGTCGAAGGTGGTGAGGACGACGATCCGGGCGGAGGGCAGCAGACGGTTCAGCTCCCGGGTGGCGGCGATGCCGTCGGTGCCGGGCATGTGGAGGTCCATCAGGACGACGTCGGGGTGCAGCCGCATGGCCAGCTCGACGGCCTGCGCGCCGTCCGCGGCCTCGCCGGCGACGGCCAGGTCCTCGGTGGACTCGCAGAGCATCCGCACGCCGGCCCGGACGAGCTGCTGGTCGTCGACGATCAGGACGCCGATCACGCGCCACCCCCGTACGCCTTCACAGCCGCCCCCTCGGCGCCGGCCGTCCGAGCGCCCACCGCCTCCGGTCCTCCGGGCGAACCCGGCCCGGCAACAGCCCCCGGCCCGGCAACCGCCCCCGGCCCGGAGACCGCCCCCCGTACGGCGAACGCCCCCGGGACGGCCGGTGCGCCCCCGCCGGCCGTCAGCGGCCAGGACGCCGCGAGACGCCAGCCGCCGGGCACCGGCCCGGCCTCGACCGTCCCGCCGACCAGGGCCACCCGCTCGCGCATGCCGAGCAGCCCGTGGCCGCCGCCGACACCGCCGGGGGCGGCGTGGTGCTCCCCGGTCAGCTCGTTCTCCAGCTCCAGCCGCACGCGCTCCCCCTCCGTGGTGACCTCCGTCGTGGCCCGCAGCCGGACCCTCGCCCCCGCGCCCGCGTGCCGGGTGACGTTGGCCAGGCCCTCCTGCACCAGCCGCAGCACCGTCAGCCCGCCGATCGCGTCCAGCTCGCCGAGCCGCCCGCCGATGTCGGCGTCGACCCGGAGGCCGGCCCGCCGGGAGCGCTCGACCACCCCGTGGACGGCGGCGGGCAGGTCGGTGGTCTCGGCCAGCAGCGGGGCCAGGTGCTCCGCGTCGGGCTCGCGCAGGGCCGCGAGCAGCCGCCGCAGGTCGGCGAGGGCGGTGGTGGCGCCCGCGTGCACGTCGTCCAGGACGGCGGCCAGCCGCGGGTCGGTGCCGGGCAGGACGTGCCGGGCGACGCCGACCCTGAGCACCGTCGAGGCCAGGTGGTGGGCGACCATGTCGTGCAACTCTCGGGCGATCGCCGCACGTTCGCCCATCCGGGCGCCCCACTCGGCGAGGTCGCGGCTGTGCTCGGCCTCGCGGGCCCGCTCCTGGGCCGTCCTCGCGGCCTGCTCGGCCGACCGGAGGTAGCCGGCGAGCAGCACCGGGACGCCGCCGACCACCGCCGCCCGGTAGAGCGCGCCCGGGACGCGGCAGAGCAGCTCGGACCCGAGCGAGCCGGACCAGAGCGGCCCGGAGCCCGACAGCCCCGACCACGACAGCCCCGACCACGGCAGTTCCGACCAGGCGGCGGCCAGCTGGGCGGCGGCCAGGGCGGCGCCGGCGACGGCGGTCGGCGCGCCCCAGCGGCGCAGGGCCAGTTCGAAGAAGGCGGCGGCCACACCGGCCTTGACCTCGACGTGCACGTGGGCGGCGGCCGGGGCGGCGGTGAGCGCCAGCAGCGTGCACTGCCCGATTGCGACCGCCAGCGGCCACCGGCCGCCGAGCGCGGCCAGGACCAGGGCGCCGAGGCCGATCGCCCAGCCGCCCGCGCCCAGCTCCGCCGGGCGGCCCATCAGCAGCAGGTACCCGAGCCCGGACGCCACCAGGGCGGGCCGCAGCAGCCACAGGCCCCACCACCGTGTTCCCGTCATGCTGTCGAGACTAGGGTCGGGCCGGCCCGGGCTGATCGTCCCTCAGGGTGAGAACGGGCCTCCTCCTTCAGGCCGGTCGTCGCCCGGTCGGCGCGGTCCGGCCGGCGCGCGCTCCGGACCGCGCGCCGACCGGGCGATGACCCGGGCGGACCCGGCGTCAATGGGCCGGCTGCTGAGCCCCGTCGGGTTCGTCCAGGAACTCCAGGATCGCCAGCACCACCACGAGGACCAGCCCGATGATGAGCAGGACCAGTGGTGTCGGGTAGCTCCAGAGCACGAACACCACCGCCGCGGCCACGACCGAACCCCACGCGAGCCAGGACTTCCTGTGGTGGACGAAGCGGCCGACCGCGCCGAGTCGCAGCCCGGCGCCCTCCGCGGCGTGCCGCGTCCCGCCGAGGCCGGCCCGCCACATGCCGCGGACCGCTCCGGCCCGCCGCCCGGCGCCGCTGATCCAGGCGCCGAGCGCCACCAGCAGGCCGAGCACGACCACCACCCGGACGGCCGAGCGCAGGTACCGGACCAGCGTGTCGTACAGCGCTCCGGCGGCTGCCTGGTCCACCCCGTCCGGGAGCTTGTCCAGGTAGATGGCCCGGAAGGCGGTGAGTCCGATGCCCAGCACCAGGGCGCCGGCGGCCATGAGCAGCGCCGCGGTGACGGCCGCCCGGCGCCGACGCACCGCCAGCAGCACGGCGGCGATGGCCAGGAGCACGGTGAGGACGGGCAGCCAAAAGCCGATCAGGTCGAGCAGCCGGAAGGCCGTGCGGACCTTGGGGATGGCGTCCGACTTCACCAGCGTGAAGTCGGTGTGGATCTGGGGGATCTTCGCCGCGACCGTCAGCCCGTTGTCCACCAGCCGGGTCTTCACCTGGTCGATCACCGGGGCGAGGTCGAGCACCACGGTGTTGTTCTTGATCTGGACAGCGCCGCCGCCCTCGCCGGTCAGCATCTTGTCGATCGCCGCGTGGGCCTGCCGGTTGACGGTGGTCCAGATGGTGGCGAACGCGTCGCTCTGCACCAGCCGTTCGACCTGCCCGTGCACGAAGCCGGTGAGCCCGCTGGTCAGCGGTCCGCTGAGCTTGGAGATCAGGGCGTCCAGCTTGGGCCGGTCCTCGGGGGCGATGTCCGACAGCAGGGACTCGACCGGGATCTGCTTCATGATCTCGTCCGTCACCCGGTTGGTGACGGCCGCCTGGATGGCGGGGTCCTTGGCGAGCGGCGCCATCATGGCGACGTAGCGGTCGGTGTCGGTGATCGTGGACTTGGTCCAGGAGGCGACCAGGCTCAGCGGCGTCAGGACGAAGACGACCAGCACCAGCAGGACCGCGAAGAAGGAGCGGACCCGGTGGTGGGCGGGCGGCCGCGCCTTCAGCTCCGCTGCCAGCCGGGCGTCGTGGGCCTCCACGGCGGCGAGGCGGGCGCGCAGGTCGGCCAGCTGGTCGGCGTGCGGCTGCTCGGGGCCGGGGCCGGGGGCGGGCAGCGCGGCCGGTGGCTGGTCGGCCGGCGGCTGGCCGGATCCCGGGGGCGGCTGCGCGGCGGTCGGCTGCTCGGCGCCCGGGGGTGGCTGCTCGGCGCCGGAGGGAGGCTGCGCGGCCGGCGGCTGGTCGGTCGGGCCTGCCGACGGCTGGTCGTCGGGCCCGGGTCGGCCGGGCGGCCCGGCCGGTTGGTCGGGGGGCTCGGTCGGTTGGTCCGGGTCGTTGATCGGCATCCCGCACTCCGTTTCTCCGGTCGATGCAAACCAGGAGATAACGGATCAAAACCGACAGCCAGTCGAGACTGCTGCGGTCGGCCCAGAACACGACGAAGCCCCCGCCGTTCGGGCGGGGGCTTCGTCAGGAGCGCGGGAGGCTCAGGCTGTGGTGGACCGGGGGGTCTCGGTGGCCTTGGTGATGTTGGTCGGGGTGACGGCCGGGCGGGCCTGCTCGGCGGCCGGCTGCTGCGGGGCCGCGGTGCTCTGCGCGGTGCCCTGGGCGGCCGCGTCGGCGGGGACGTCGTCCTCGCGCAGGGCCTTGGTCTCCGCCTTCAGGATGCGCATGGACTTGCCGAGGCCGCGCGCCATCTCCGGCAGCTTCTTCGAACCGAACAGCAGGACAACGACAGCCAGCACCACCAGGAGGTGCCAGGGCTCAAGACCGTTCCGCAGCATCCCTGGCCACCGGTCCCTTCTCTCTAGAGTCACAGGAGGGCAAAGCGCCCGACCTGGCCAGTATGCCTGGCCGTGGCGGCGAACGTATACACCGGCCGGGAAACGCTGGTCAAAAACCAGATGTTGTGCGGGCGACCCTTCGAAAGTGGTCTAGACCACTAAGGATATGGGTCGCCGGCCCCGGACCGCCCGGGGCCTCAGCCGGAGTACCCGACGATCAGACCACAGAACACGGCGGCCACCACCGCCACCCCCACCGACAGCACCAGCAGGACATGCGTCCGCGGCAGCGGCGCCCCGGCCCGCATCGCCTCCTCCACCCGCGCCCACCTCAGGTACGCCGTCACCCCGAGCAGCGCGCCGCCGAGCGCGCAGACCACGGCCAGCGCGATCCGCAGCGGCCCGGGAGCGACGTCGGGGGTGAGCTGGTCCACGGCGATCCCGCCCGCGAGCAGGCCGAGCGCGGTGCGGATCCAGGCGAGGAAGGTCCGCTCGTTGGCCAGCGTGAAGCGGTAGTCCGGCTCGTCGCCGCCACCGCCCTGCCCGCTCGGCCCGTCCTGCCACCCGTCCGGGTCGGGCTCCGGTTCCAACGGCGGCATCGGCCCTCCAGCTCCGCCCGGCGTTGCCGTCGACCCTAGGCGCGGACGCCCGGCCGCGCAGCCCGGGAGCCGGCCCGGCCCTCGTCACCCGGCCCCGGCCGGAACCCGGATGCGGCGCAGGGGCTTCGTCCGCGACACTGCCGCGATGACCACCGACACGCGCCGCACCGCCCAGGAACTCGCCCTCCGGCACGTCGCCGCCCTCGCCTCCGGGCCGCCGCTCGACCCCGGCCTGCGCGTCACCCTCAACTTCCACCCCGACCGGGTCTCCGGGGGTCGGCCGATCCTGGAGGCGCTCGCCGACGACGGGGTCTACCGCTCCCAGTTCGTCACCGGCACCAGCAACGGCGGCCTCACCGCCCACCCCGGCGGCGACCGCTGGCACTGGGAGAGCCGCATCTTCGGTGGCGCCTACGACGACGCACCCGCCGAGGAACGCCCGGTGTACGGGGCGCTCAACTTCCGCCGCAAGCCGCTCGGCGGGGCACCGCGCTTCGGCTCGGCCCACTTCCGGCTGGCCGGACCGGCCCTCGCCCGGGTCACCTTCTGCTACCCCGACAGCTTCCTCGAACCGTCCGACTTCGGCGTCGCCGACCGGAACGGCCTCGTCCCGCTCGCCGAGGCCGACGACGCCGACGCCCTCGACGACTACATCGAGGCCCAGGTGCACGGCGAGGTCCGGCTCGACCGCGACGTGGAGGCGCTCGTCCTCGACCCGAGCCACCGCGGCACCCCCGTCGAGGAACAGGCCCGCCGTCTCCCCTGCCGGGTCGAGTGGCACCCCGGGCTCCGCCTGAGCACGGAGGAGCTGCGCCGCCACCCCGACTACCGCGGCCCCGAGTACGTCGCCCTCGGCCTCGCCGTCGCCGAGGACGGCCACCTCGACCCGCGCATCCTCGGCGACGCCGTCCGCGCCGGCCGGTACGACCCGCAGGACCTCAAGAAGGTCTGGCACTACCTCGCCCGTTTCGGCTCGGCCGCTCCGACCGGCTGACGTCCGCCGGCGGCTCCGGCCGGCGCTGTCCGGCTCCGGCCGACACCGGCCGGAGCCGGTGGGCGTCAGTCCCGGCGGGCCAGCAGGTAGCCGCGGCGGGTCTGCGCCTCCTCCGGGTACGCCTCCCGCTCCAGGCGCGCCCCGACGGTGAAGCCGGCCTCCGCCAACAGGCCGGCGACCGTTTCGAGCTCCTGGAAGTGGAAGTCCACGTCCACCCGGTGGCCCCACCACTCGTCCAGCCGGCGGACCTCGGTGCCGAGGTGGAACGCGACCAGCAGGGTGCCGGACGGCTGGAGCACCCGCCGCATCTCGGCGAACGCGGGCGGCAGCTCGGCCGGTTCGAGGTGGATCACCGAGTAGAGGGCGACCGCGGCGGCGAACTCCCCGTCCGCCGCGGGCAGCCGCAGCAGGTCCCCCTCGCGGAACTCCGCTCCCGGGTGCTCCCGCCGCGCCAGCTCCACCATCACCGGTGACAGGTCGACCCCCACCACCTTCGCCCCGCGCCCCGCCAGCCACCCCGCCACGTGCCCCGGCCCGCACCCCAGATCCGCCACCACCCCGCCGGCGGCCGCCTCCTCCACCACCCCGAGCAGCGCCCGGTCCAGCACCTTGAACGCCAGCTCGCCCCCCACCCGCTCCTGGTACTCCTCCGCGACGACGTCATAACTCGCCCGCACCCGGCCGTGGTCAGCACTGTTCGACATGCGGGCAGCCTGTCAGGCGTTCCTGCGGCGGTGGCAGGGTTCCCGGAAGATGTACATGTACTACATTGGTGACATGACTGAGCCGGTAGTCGAATCCATGGCAGAGGTCCGCAGCCATCTGGCGGACGTCATCGACCGCGCGAGGAGGGACGAGACTCCGACGATCATCACGCGACGCGGCAGGCAGGAGGCCGTGGTGATCGACATCGCCGAGTACCAGCGTCTGCGGCAGCTGGCGGAGTCCGCCGAGGAGGCGTGGCTCAACCGCCTGGCCGACGAGGCGGAGGCCGAGGGCGTCGAAGGAGCGGTCTCGCTCGAAGAAATGGCCGCCATGCTCCGCAGCCACCACGGCTGACCGCGGTGGGGTACGTCACGAGGTTCACGCCGCACGCGCAGCGCGACATGCTCAAGATCCCCCGGCCGGACGCGGTGCGGCTCCTCCACCGGCTTGCCGAACTCCAGCGCGCCCTGGACGGGGGCGACACCTCCGGGTTCGACCTCAAGGCGCTCCAGGGCCACAGTGCGCGGTGGCGGCTGCGGGTGGGCGACTACCGGGCCGTGTACACGGTCGAGGACGGGCAGTTGATCGTGTGGGTCCTGGCCGTGGGGAACCGCCGGGACGTCCACCGCCGGGCGTAGTCCCGTGGACGTGCGAGAGCCCCCATCCCGGGACGGCAGGCGGCCGGGGTGGGGGCTCTTGATGACGCGCGGGGCGGGGCGGGGTCAGGCGGTGGGCTCGGCGGTGCGGGCCGGGAGGTGGGACATCAGGCGGTAGGCGAGGAGGGCGGCGCCGACCGCGAAGACCAGGCCGACCACGGCGGCGACGTGCAGGCCCTCGGTGAAGGCGGCGCGGGCGGTGTCGAGCAGCTCGGTGCCGAGCCGGCCGGGCAGGCCCGCCGCGACGGTGACCGCGCCGCCGAGGGTGTCCTGTGCGGCGTGGGCGGCCTCGCCGTCGAGGCCGGCCGGCAGGGCGCCGTCGAGCCGGAAGCGGTAGACGGCGGCGCCGGTCGCGCCGAGCAGGGCGATGCCGAGGGAGCTGCCGAGTTCGACGGCGGTCTCGGAGGTGGCGGAGGCGGCGCCGGCCCGCTCGGCCGGGGCGGCGGAGACCACCATCTCGGCGGTGAGGGTCATGGTGCCGACGGTGCCGGCGGCCAGGACGCCCGCCGCGGTGAGGATGAGGGCGAGCGGGGAGTCCGCGCCGACCTGGGTCATCATCGCGAATCCGGCCGCGCCGATCAGGAAGCCGCCGGCCATCATCACCGCGGGCCGGATCTTCCCGGCGAGCGCCGAGCTGAGGCCGACCGCGGCGCCGACGCCCACGCTGGGGACGAGCGACCAGAGCGAGGCGGTCAGCGGGCTCATGCCCTTGACCAGCTGGAGGTACTGCGAGGTGAAGAGGGTGAAGCCCATCATCGCGAACATGGCGATGGAGTTGACGCTGATCGCCCCGCTGAAGGCGCGGATCCTGAACAGGCTCAGGTCGAGCAGCGGGTTCGCGGCGGTGCGCTGGCGCCGGACGAAGGCGGCGGCGAACAGCAGGCCGACCGGGACGGCCAGCGCGGGGAGCAGGCTCCAGCCGTCGACGGCGAGGGTCTTGAAGCCGTAGACCAGCGGCAGGATCGAGGCCAGCGAGAGACCGGCACCGAGCAGGTCGAAGCGGCCGCTCTGCGGGGAGCGGTACTCGGGCAGCAGCAGCGGGGCGGTGACCAGGAGCAGCGCCATGACCGGGATGGCGATCAGGAAGACCGAGCCCCACCAGAAGTGGTCCAGCAGGAGCCCGCCGACGACGGGCCCGAGGGTGGCACCGGTGGTGAGGACGCCGCCCCAGGCGCTGAGGGCGATCTGCCGCTGCCGGGCGTCGTGGAACATGTTGCGGATCAGCGCGAGCGTCGAGGGCATCACCGTCGCCCCGGCGGCGCCCAGTACGGCGCGGGCGGCTATCAGCTGGCCCGCGCCGTCGGCGTAGGCGGCGAGCAGGGAGGCGCCGATGAAGCCGGCGGCGCCGGTCATCAGCAGCCGGCGGCGGCCGATCCGGTCGCCCAGCGAGCCCATCGTGATCAGCAGGCCGGCCAGCAGGAACGAGTACATGTCCATGATCCACAGCTGCTCGGTGCCGCTCGGCGCCAGCGTGGTGGAGATGTACGGGACGGCGAAGAAGAGCACGCCCATGTCCATGGTCAGGACGAGGGTCGGGAGCAGGAGGACGGCCAGGCCGATCCATGCGCGACGGCCTGCGCGGCCGGTGGTTGCGGTCATGGGGAAGACAGTAGAGGCGTCTCGCACGTTTGTCTAGAACGACTGTCTGACTCATGTGTCTGACTCGCCTGTCTTGCTCATGCGTCCAAATCAACGTGCAAGACGAACGTGCAAGACATGTGTCTGGATTGACCGTAACATTGGGACCATGGGAAATCGTGAAGACCTGCTCGCCGGCGCCAAGCGCTGCCTGCTGGACAAGGGTTACGGGCGGACCACCGCCCGGGACATCGCCAACGCCTCGGGCGTCAGCCTGGCCGCCATCGGCTACCACTTCGGCTCCAAGGAGTCGCTGCTCGACGCGGCACTGATCGAGGCCATGGGGGAGTGGGGCAGCACCCTGGGCGCCGTCGTGGAGCGGGCCTACGCCCTCTCCGAGGACCCCGAGGAGCGGTTCGTCGCGGTCTGGGACGGCGTGAAGGAGACCTTCGCCGAACACCGCGGCCTCTGGACCGCGCAGTTCGAGGCGATGCTCCAGACCGAGCGGGCGCCCCAGCTCCAGGAGGCGCTCGCCAGTGCGCAGAAGGAGGGCCGGCTCGGTCTCTCGGCCCTCTTCCAGGGGCTCGAAGAGGTGCCGGACACCGAGGAGGAGCTCGCTCGCGGCATGTTCTACCAGGCGCTGCTCGTCGGCCTGGTCGGCCAGTGGCTGGCCGCGCCCGAGCTGTCGCCGACCGGGCGGGACTTCCTGCGCGGCCTGCGGCTGGTCGACGACACCCTGGTGAGGCCGGCGGTGTCGTAACCGCCGGTGCCGCAGTCGTCGGTGCCGCAGCCGCCGGTGCCGCAGTCGTCGGTGCCGCAGTCGTCAGTGCCGCAGTCGTCGGTGCCGTGATCGGTGCCGGTCGGTGCCGGTGGCGTTCGGGTCGTGCGGTGATTCCGCATGCCCGGACCGGCACGCGGTGGACCGTGTGCCGGGCCCGTGCGCGGGCCTACACGGTCACCGCGGTCAGCAGCACCACCGAGTCGACGTGGGCCAGCAGTCCGTGCCGTTCCTGCGGCACCGGGTGCAGCTGGCCCGCCGACAGCTCCTGGAGCCGGCCGGCGATGGTCAGCGAGACCCGGCCGTGCAGCACCTGGAGGGAGGCGGCGGCGGGCGCGTTGTGCTCGTCCAGCGAGGTGCCCGCGGTCAGCGCGATCACGGTCTGCCGCAGCACGCCGTCGTGCAGCACCAGGTGCGAGCTGCGCCCGTGCGGGCTCTCGGCCGCCCGGGTCGCGTGCTCCACGGCGACTTGTTCGAGATCGACCATCGCGCGTCCTCCAGGGCCGGCCGGCCGGGGCCCTCGCGGCGGCCCCTCCGGCCCAGCGTCGCGGACGCGGTCGGCTCCCGCACCCGGAGGGGTCCCGCGTGCGGAGGAGTTCGGCGTGCGAGGGCCGCCGAGTGCACCGATGGTGGATGCATGGCGACCAACGAGAGTTTCTTCAACGGATTCCAGCTCAACCGCCCGCTGCTGGCCGGCGGAGCTGTGCTCACGGGACTCGGCGCGCTGCTCAGCGTGGCCGGGACGGCGATGGTGTGTGCGGCACTGGCCACGGCCGGCCGCAACTGGATGCGGAGCATGGACACCCCACCGTCGGCTCTGGCCCAGAAGGCCATCCACGACGCGAAGGTGGCCTCGGCGGCGGGGTGGGAGGCATGGCGCGCCGAGCACAGCGCGTCCCCCAACTGACCGGCCGTCGGCGGGCCGCCGTGGGGGCGGCCCGCCGCCGCCCGCACCTGCGAACGCCGCCCCCCACCTCACGCGACGTCCGCACCTCACGCGACGTCGCACCCTCGAAGGACGTCGCACCCTCGAACGACGTCCAGGGCAGAGGGCCTGTTCGAGGACAGGCCCTCTACAAGCCGAGCGACTTGGCGATGATGCTGCGCATCACCTCGCTGGTGCCGCCGTAGATCCGGAACACCCGGTTGTCGGTGTAGAGGCGGGCGATCGGGTACTCCAGGATGTAGCCGTAGCCGCCGTGCAGCTGAAGGCACTTGTCGATCACGCCGGACGCCGACTCGGTGCAGAAGAGCTTCGCCGCGGCCGCGTCCGCGACGGTCAGCCCGCCGTGCTGGTAGAGCTCCAGTGCGCGGTCGACCATCGACTGCTGGGCGACCACCTGCGCCTCGCAGTCGGCCAGCGTGAACTTGGTGTTCTGGAACTCGGCCACCGTCTTGCCGAAGACCTTGCGGTCCTTGACGTACTGGATGGCGAACCGGACCGCCGCCGCCGAGGCCGCGTACGCGCCGACCGCGATCGCCAGCCGCTCCTGCACCAGGTTGTGGGTCAGGTAGGAGAAGGCCCTGCCCTCCTCGCCCAGCAGGTTCTCCACCGGCACCTTGACGTCGCTGAACGCCAGCTCGGCCGTGTCCGAGGTGCGCAGGCCGATCTTCTGCAGCTTGCGGCCGACCGTGTAGCCCTCGGAGGCCGTGTCCACGCAGAGGATCGAGAGGCCGGCCCGGCGGTTCTCCGGGTCGTGGGGGGACGTCCGGCAGATCACCAGGACGAGGTCCGCGAGCACCCCGCCGGTGATGAAGGTCTTCGCGCCGTTGAGGACGTAGTGCGTGCCGTCCTCGGAGAGCCTGGCGGTGGTGGTGATGCCTGCGAGGTCGGAGCCCGCGCCGGGCTCGGTCATCGCGATGGCCGTCATGATGTCGCCGGAGACGAAACCGGGCAGCCACCGCTGCTTCTGCTCCTCGGTGGCGTACTCCAGCAGGTACGGCAGCACCAGGCCGGTGTGCACGCCGGAGGAGCCGAAGCTGACGCCCGCGCGGGCGGTCTCCTCGGCGATGACCGCCTGGTACTTGAACCCGCTCTCGCCGGCGCCGCCGTACTCCTCCGGCACCTCGATGCCGTAGATCCCGAGCGCGCCGAGCTTGCGGTAGAAGTCGCGCGGCGGGTGGCCGTCGGCCTCCCAGCTCTCGTAGACGGGCACGACCTCGTTGGCGATGAAGTCCCGGATGGTCTCCCGGAAGGCCTCGTGGTCCTCGGTGAACACGGTGCGGCGCACGACGGCGCTCCCTTCGGTGGTACCAGGTGATCGCTCCACAAGTTATTCCCGGGTAGCTTCGGCTGTCCAGGGTCGGAGGACCGTGATTCTCCCATGATCAATGCTGGTATTGTCGGCCTCGGGCCCGCTGAAGTGAATCCTTGCTAGCCTGTGTGCGACATGGAACGACAGCTGGGGCGAGGGGGTGCGGGCATGGTGGTGCGACGGCCGCCCGCGCCGGCCCGGCAGGCGCAGATCCTGGCCGTGGCCGCCGAGCGCTTCCACCGCAGCGGGTACCACCAGGTGTCGATGACGGAGGTCGCCGCCGGGGTGGGCATCACCGCGCCCGCCCTCTACCGCCACTTCCGGGGCAAGCCCGAGCTGCTCGACCGGGTCGTGCGGCTGGGTCTGGGCGAGCTGACCGCGGCGCTCCACGCGGCCGGCTCCACGGAGGCCGTCGGCGCCGCGCTGGCCGCGGTCGCGGTCGGGCACCGGCCGCTCGGCACGCTGATGCAGCGCGACGCCCGGTTGCTGCCGCCGGCCCGCCGGGCCGCGCTCCGTGGCGAGCTGCGCGCGGACGCCGCCCTGATGGCCGGGGTGCTCCGCGCCGAGCGGCCCGAACTGCCCCCGGCGGACGCCGAGTTCCTCTGCTGGTCGGCGCTCTCGGTCTGCTCGGGCCTGTCCTACCAGTCGGCCGTGCCGCAGCCGCGCCGGGCCGAGCGGCTGTTGCGCGAGCTGGTGGCGGCGGTGCTCGCGGTGTCGCTGGACGGCGCCGCCCCGGACCCCCGGACGGCCTCCGCCGTCGCCGGGCCGCGACCGCAGCCGCGCCGGGAGGAGCTGCTCGCCGCGGCGGTCCGGCTCTTCCACCGGCACGGGTTCGACAACGTCAGCACCGACCAACTCGGCGCCGAGGTCGGCATTTCGGGGCCCAGCGTGTACCGCCACTTCGCCAGCAAGCAGCAGCTGCTGGCCGCCTCGCTGGTGCGCAGCCGGGAGCGGCTCTGGCACGAGGTTGCGGGGGCGATCGACGCGGCGGCCGGGCCGGCGGCGGCGCTGGAGGCCGGGCTGGCCGCGTACGTGGGGTTCGCCCGGCACAACGGCGACTACCTGGGCGCGATGCTGAGCGAGACCGAGCGGCTGGCCGCACCGGACCGGCGGGCCGCGGTGGACTTCCGCCGGGACTTCCTGCGGACCTGGGTCGACCTGCTCCGCCGGGTGCGCCCGGAGTGCGATGCGGCGGAGGCCCGGATCCGGGTGCACGCGCTGTTCGCCCTGGTCAACGACGGGGTGCGGAACCGCCCGTACAGCGAGCGGCCGGACCTCGGGGACTGCCTGCGGCGGCTGGGCCGGGCCGTCCTGGGCGTGCCCGCGCAGACGTGAGCGGGTGCCCGCCCCCATGTGCGGGGGCGGGCACCCGGCCCGGCGCCCGGTACGTGGGGGGCGGGCGATGCGCGGGGGCGTTCCGGGGGCTTCCGGGGGTTCCTGCTCCCGGGCTTTTCCCGGAGGCTGCCCGGGTGCTCCCCGGGTGCGCCTAGGAGAAGACGTGCGGGTACACCTTGGCGGCGAGGTTGCCGTTGCCCTGGAGGGCGCCGATGTCGCCGGCGTTGCCGGTGACGGCGAGGCCGTTGTTCTGGTTGGCGGCGCCCGAACCGGTTGCCGTCTGCTGGGTGTTGACCACGTTGCCGACCACGTTGCCGATCACGTTGTTGGAGCCGGTGTTGCTCACGACGCTGCTGTTGGAGTGGTGGTCGGCGCCGGCGCCGTTGTCGGCGTGCGCGGTGGCGGCACCGAAGCCGACCAGGAGGAAGGCCCCGAGGGCGGTGACGGCGGCGGCTGCGCGGATACGGGACACGTTGGTCTCCCTGAAGGGTGGTGTGCGAAAAATGGCGCCTTCCGGAGTGGCCGCTCCGTGGCGCCGGTGCCTGACGTCGCACGACCAGCATTCATCAGCGCCGTGGACGAACTCCACCAAACGGGTGGCAATTCGCCCGATGGTGTCATGAAGGCGGCAGGTCCGAAGCGTCCGGGGAGAGCGCGCCGGGTTGCACGAACCGGGCCGGATCCGCCCGTACGCAGTGGAGTTGGCGCATCCGGACGGCGCGGAACGGGCCCGCCGGGCGGTCCTCGCGGTCAATGCCGGGTTGACCGGCCCCTGGTCACCAGAAAGAAATGGTCGCCGGATAGTCGCACTGGCACACTGGGGACCCATGTCTGAAGGTCTCCCGCCCGACCCCGTGCCCGCCGAGGATCTGCGTACGACCGAGGTCGATCTCGGCGGACTGGTGAACGTCCTCGCCACCCACCTCTACTCCACCCCGCTGGTCGCCCTGCGCGAACTCGTCCAGAACGCCCACGACTCGCACACCCGGCGCCTGCTGGAGGACCCGGACGGCGACCACCGGCCGATGATCCGGGTGCGGGCCGACGCGGACCGGCGCACCGTCAGCATCGAGGACACCGGCGCCGGCCTCACCGAGCCGGAGATCCACGCCTACCTCGCCACCGTCGGCACCGGCTACACCCGGATGCTGCGCGAACTGACCGGCAACGAGGAGCTGATCGGCGCCTTCGGCCTCGGCTTCCTCTCCGCCTTCTCGGTCGCCGGCCAGGTCACCGTCACCACCACCTCGCACCGCGAGCCGCTGCTCGGCCACCGCTACCGCAGCTTCGGCGGCGAGCAGTACAGCGTCGAGCCGGCCGCCCCGCGGCCCGGTGGCGGCACCGTCGTCGAACTGTCGCTGAAGGACGAACACGCCCACCTCGCCGACGAGCACGCGCTGCGCGAGGTGCTCGGCCGGTACTGCGTGCTGCTGCCGATCCCGGTCTACGTCGGCGACGACGAGCAGCCCGTCAACGCCGTCCCGGTGCCCTGGCGCCGGCCCTCCGACGGCGACCCGCACGCCGCCCGGATGCGGTTCGCCACCGCCTTCGGCCGCCGCTTCGAACCGCTCACCGCCTTCCCCGTCCACCCCGCCGGGGGCGACAGCGACGCCGCAGGACTGCTCTGGGTCCAGGACGGCGGCACGTACGGCAGCAGCGACAACCGCGACCTCGCCGTCTACCTCCGCGGCATGCTGCTCGCCGACGACGCCCGCGACCTGCTGCCCAGCTGGGCCGGGTTCATCGGCGGCGTGGTCGAGTCCAGCCGGCTCACCCCCACCGCCAGCCGCGAGGACCTCCAGCGCGACGAGCACTACCGCGCACTCCAGCGGGTCCTCAGCGACGCCGTCGTCGACGGCCTCTACGAGACCGCCCGGCTGCGGCCCGCCGTCTGGCGGCGCATCCTCGCCCGCCACGGCCAGGACCTGCTCGGCGCCGCGCTCTGCGACGACCGGCTCTTCACCCTGCTCGCCGACGACGTACCGGTGCCCACCTCGCAGGGCGACCTGACGGCCGGCGCGCTGCGGGCCGCCGGCGGCGGCGCCGTGCACGTCGCGCTCGGCAGCGGCGGCGGCTTCGAGGAGATGCTCTACCGGGCGATGCAGGTGCCGATCGCACGCGGCGACCGCTACGCCGTGCTGCCGTTCCTGCGCCGCTACGCCCAGCTGCGGGACTGCCGGATCGTCGAACTGGGCAGCGAACGCGGCAACCGCGAGCTGTTCCGCGACCCGGAGCGCCCGCTGCCCGCCGAGGAGGCCGCCTGGCTGGCCGGCGCCCTGGCCGACCCGGGCGAGCAGCTCGTCCCGGCCCGGTTCGAGCCGGCCGGCCTGCCGCTCGTCCTCGTCCCCGACCGGGAGGCCGAGCTGAAGGCCCGGATCGAGGACGACCAGGCGGACGCCCGGATCCCGTCCGCCGCACTGCGGCTGGCCCGGGCGTTCACCGCCCGTACCGACGGCGAGGTCAAGGCCCGGCTCTACCTCAACCTGGCCAGCCCCGCCGTCCAGGACCTGCTCACCGCCTACCGCGACGGGCACACCGGCAGCGCCACCGCCGCCGGGCTGCTCCGCTCGCTCAAGGTGATCATGGCGGCGGCCTCGGCCGGCGGGGGCGGCGGTGACCTCACCGGGGCACTGGCCGGCATCGGCACCGCGGTCTCCGCCCTGACCGCCGCCGTCCCGGCCGGCCTGCCGGGTGTCCCGGACAGCCCGGGCGGCCTCACGGACGAGGGCTGAGTCGGCGGCCGGGTCCGCCGGCGCGACCGCCGGCGGACCCGCGAACGGAATGTCAGAGGCCCCGGCCACACTGCCGACCAGCACGGCGCACGACCCGCAAGGGGGAGACGGAAGCGGCATGAGCGAGCGAATCAACGGAAGGCGCACGCCGGGCGGGGCGACCGCCGGACGAAGCGAGGTGGGCGCATGAGCACCGACATCTGGGCCTGGGTACGCGAAACCCACGAGCAACTGGCCGAGGCCGGCCACCGACGGCTGGCCGACGCCGTCTACGAGTTCCCCGGCCACGCCAACGAGGGGCGCAACGAGCAGCTCGACGCCGTCTACCCGGAGGCCCTGGCCGCCGCACGGTCGCTCGGCCTGCCCTGGGTCGAGGTCTACCTGCGGCACTGGCGGATGCAGAACCTGCTGAACAAGCGCCACCAGGGCGAGCAGGCCCTGCCCGAGGCGGTCGACCTGCTGGAGTTCGCCCACCGCGAGGAGACCGCCGACTGCCCGCAGTCGGTCTGCGTGGTGCAGGACTTCGCGATCTGCCACGCCCGGGTCGACGGCCCCGGCTACGTGCCCGAGCGGCTCGCCGTGCTGAGCGAGACCCTGGAACGGATCGAGCCGTCCCGGGCCTGCTTCGACTGCCTCTCCCGGGAGTACTCCGACGCCCTGGAGGACGACGGCCGCCCGGGCGAGGCGCTCGGCCACCTGGACACCGCCGCCGCCCGGATGCAGGCGGCCGGCCAGCGGCTCTCGCTCCACTTCCACCACGCCCGGGCCGGCACCCTGCACCTGCTCGGCCGCCACGAGGAGGTGCTGACCCTGCTCGACACCTCCGAGCAGGCCGAACGCGCCCGCGGCCGGGAGATCGACGACAGCGACCGGCGCTGGGGCGCCCTCGCACGGGCCCGCGCGCTCGCCTCCCTCGGCCGCACCGAGGAGGCGCTCGCGCTGCTGCCGGGCCTGGAGGAGGCCGAGCGCCACGCCGACCTGCGGCCCGCCTGGACGGAGACCGTCGAGCTGCTGGTCGCGGCCGGTGCGTGGGAGAACACCGCCGAGCTGGGCGCCGCCGTGGCCGGCTGGGTCGGCTACCTCGACGGCACCGGGTCGCACCGCCCCTGCGTCAACCTGCTGCTCGCCGCCGGGCGGCTCGCCCTGGCCCGCCACGCCCGCACCGTCGCCCTCACCCTGGCCGCCACCGGCGAACGCAAGCTCGCCCAGCTGCGCCGCACGGACGGCGTCGCCGAGGAGGTCGCCGCGCTGCGGGCCGCCGCCGAGGCGCTGCCCGTCCCGGCGCTGGTGGTCCCGCCGGCGGGGCTGCTCGCGTACCTCGGCGCGGCGGGCGTGCCCGTCGAGACCGGCGCCGACCTGCTCGCCGCCGCCCTGGATCAGTGCCGGCGAGGGCAGACCGGCCGGGGGCAGGCCGACGCCACCGAGGTGGCGGTGCAGCTGGCGGGGGTGCTGGGCAGCCTCGGCCACGCCCGGGCCGCCGCCGACCTGCTCTGGGAGCAGTTGGACGCCGACCCGGCGAACGAGCAGCTGAGCGGCATGCTCGGCAGCGCCCTGATCGAGGCCCGGGACGAGGACGGCGTGCGCCGCCTGGCCGACCGGCTGGCGTCGGCCGGCCCGGCCGGCGGCCACTGGGTCCGGGCCCGCTGGGCCGCCGCCGAGGGCCGCTGGGCCGAGGTGGTCGAGCTCTGCGAGGCGATCCTGGACGCCCACCCGGACCGGATCAACACCCGACGGCTGGCCGCCGCCGCGGCCACCGAGCTGGGCGACCACACGCGTGCGCAGCGGTTCTACCAGGAGATCCTGGAGCACGCGCTGCCCGCCGAGGGCACGCCGGAGGAGGAGCGGCACCGTACCGTCCAGGAGCCGGACCTCTGGCACCTGATCACCGCCGCCACCGCCAACCGGGACTGGGCGGTGGTCCGTTCCACCGGCGCCCTGCTCGGCCTGGACTTCGACGAGCCCGAGGGCCCGGTGGACGAGGAGTGGCAGCTGGTGACCGTCCGGGCCACCCGGACCAACGGCGCCACCGCCGACCTTCCGGCCGTCCGGACCGGCCCGGCCACCGCCCGCATCCTGCCGGTGCTCGGCGACGACGTGACGCTCAACCACGGCGACGTGGTGGTCTTCGCCCCGGCGCTGCTGGAGGAGCCGCCCGCCGAGGACGCGCCGGAGGAGGAGCGGCGGCGCCGGCGCCCGGTGTTCGCGCTGCTCACCCTGCTCGACCCGGCCGGCTACACCACCTACTGGGTGGACGGCGGCTGGCCCGGGGACGAGGCCTGGGCCGTGCTGCGCGGGGAGCTGCAGGAGGCCGGCTACGCGGTCTGGGCGTACAGCGGGGAGCAGTACAGCATCACCGACCCCGCCGACGACGGCGACCTCCTGCCCGGTGTCTACGCCGCCGTCGGGGTGCCGCCCACGGCGCACGCCGCCGAGGCCGACGCCCTGCTGCACCGGCTCACCCGCGGCTGGCCGCATCCCCTCGCCTGGCTGGACCTGGCCAAGGCGGCGGGCGCGGACACCGGTCGGCACGAGGAGGTCATCGAGCGGTACGGGCTGTAGCGCGGAAGCGGGCCGGTCCCGGGGCAGACCCCCTGGTTTAGGCGTACTTGGCAAATGCTTTACTGTTTCATTGCCAAGAGTCGACCTCCAGGAGTGTCTGCCCCGTGACCAGCCTCGCCCTCGGCCCGTCCTGGCTCGATCCGACCCATCTGATCTCCACGTTCGGGCCGATCGGCATCATGGCCATCGTCTTCGCCGAGTCCGGCCTGCTGATCGGCTTCTTCCTCCCCGGGGACTCGCTGCTCTTCACCACCGGCCTGCTGCTGGCCGGCGGCACCTACCTGCACCAGCCGCTCTGGCTGGTCTGCGCGCTGATCGTGGCCGCCGCGGTGGCCGGGGACCAGGTCGGCTACCTCTTCGGCCGCAAGGTCGGGCCGAGCCTGTTCCGGCGCCCCGACTCCCGGCTGTTCAAGCAGGAGAACGTGGAGAAGGCCGCCGCCTTCTTCGACCGGCACGGCCCCAAGGCGATCGTGCTGGCCCGCTTCGTGCCGATCGTGCGGACCTTCACCCCGATCGTCGCCGGGGTGAGCAGGATGAACTACCGCACCTTCGTCGTCTTCAACGTCGTCGGCGGCGTCCTCTGGGGTGCCGGCGTCACCGTGCTCGGCTACTTCCTCGGCCGGATCCCGTTCGTCCGGGACAACATCGAGGCGATCCTGGTCGGCATCGTGCTGCTCTCGGTGGTGCCGGTGGCGGTCGAACTCCTGCGCGCCCGCCGGGCAGGCGCGTCGGCCCCGGCCCACCACCGCGCCGGGTAGGCACCCGCGGGCCCCGGCGCCCGCCGCGACGTACATGTGCGTCCGGCAGTTCGATCAGGCAAGGTGTACCCGAGATCGAGCGGCGGCCCGGTGACCCCGGCGCCACCAGGGGCGGCAAGGAGCGGAAGTGCCTAAGCGGGGCCGACCGGGCGGAGGCAGGCGGGCCAGGGGCGGCAAGGGGGCCCGGCAGGCGCGTCAGACGCGTCCGGCGCCGGGGTCGCAGCCGCTCCACCCCTCCGACGCGCCGCCCACCGAGGGGCTGCTCGGCCACCCCGCCCCGGCCGTCGAGCCGACCACCGTGATCCCGCTCGTCCCGCCCGTCACGGAGACCAAGGGACTGCTGAGCCCGGAGCCCGCCGCCGAACCCGGGCGTGCGCCCGTCGACGCGGAGCCGGGGACCGCCGACGCGGGGTCGGGGATCGCCGACGCGGGGTCCGGTCCGGCAGCGGTGGAGGAGCCCGAGCGGCTCGCCCCCGTCCACCGCCGGCGGTCGGTCGCCGAGGACACCCTCACCCCCGAGGAGTGGCAGGCGGCCGGCTACACCCCGCCCACCGGCATCTCCGTACCGACCCTCCAGCCCGGCGCCCCCGGCGATGCGCCGTGGCCGGACCGGATGCGCACCCTGCTGCGCACCCCGATGACCGAGCGCCCGGCCTTCGAACGCACCGCGCGCGAGCTGCACCCCTCCGCCGCCCGGAACGTCCCGCGCATCCTCGACCTGACGCTGCGGATCGGCGAACTGCTGCTGGCCAGCGGCGAGGCCGCCGAGGACGTCGAGGCGGCCATGCTCGGCATCGCCCACGCGTACCGGCTGGACCGCTGCGAACCGCAGGTCACCTTCACCCTGATCGGCATCTCGCACCAGCCCTCGCTGGTCGAGCCGCCGGTCACCGCGGACCGGGTGGTGCGCCGCCGCACCTCCGACTACACCCGGCTGAACGCGGTGTACGAGCTGGTCGCCGACATCACCGCGGAGAAGGTCAGCGTCAACGACGCGTACCGCCGCCTCGCCCTGATCCGCCGCAACCGGCACCCGTACCCGGCCTGGCTGCTCGCGCTGAACACCGGGCTGCTGGCCGGCGCGGCGACCTTCCTGGTCGGCGGGCGGATGGACGACAAGGGGTGGCTGGTCTTCGCCAGCGCCTTCATCGCGGCCGTCCTCGGCGACCGACTGGCCTCGCTGATCGCCCGTCGCGGCCTGCCGGAGTTCTACCAGTTCGTGCTGGCCGCGATGCCCGCGGCGGCCTCCGGCATCATCCTCTCCTTCAACGACTGGGACCTGCACGGCTCGGTGGTGATCACCGGTGGGCTGTTCGCACTGCTGCCCGGGCGGGCCCTGGTGGCCGCCGTCCAGGACGGCCTGACCGGCTTCTACATCACGGCCGCGGCCCGCCTGCTCGAAGTCATCTACCTGGTGGCGGGCATCGTCATCGGCGTGATGCTGATCCTCTACCTCGGGGTCGGCTTCGAGGCCAAGCTCCGGCCGGACGAGAGCCTGGTTGGGGTGAACTACCCGCCGGTGCAGATGATCGCCGCGCTGGTGCTGACGCTGGCCTTCGCGATGCTGCTGCAGACCGACCGCCGTCTGCTCGGCATGGTCACCCTGAACAGCGGCATCGGCTGGTCCAGCTACGGCGTCCTGGTCTACAACGCGCAGGTCTCGCCGATCGTCGCCACCGGCGTGGCGGCCGGCCTGGTCGGTCTCTTCGGCCAGCTGATGGCCCGCTACCGGTACGGCTCCGCGCTGCCGTACGTGACCGCGGCGATCGGTCCGCTGATGCCGGGTTCGGCGCTCTACCTCGGCATGCTCTCCTTCGCCCAGGGCCACTCCGCCGCCGGCATCGTCCAGATCACCCGGGCCGCCGCGATCGCCCTGGCGCTGGCGATCGGAGTGAACCTCGGGGGAGAGATCGCCCGGCTCTTCATGAAACTGCCGGCCGGCGCCGAACTGCTGCCGCCGCAGCCCGTCGTGCCGCGCCGGGCGGCCAAGCGCACCCGCGGCTTCTGACCGACGCCGGCCCGGCGGCGGCGTACGGATCCGGCGCACGGACCCCGGCGTCCGGCTCCCGGCGTCCGGCACGACGTCCGGACCCCGGCGGACGGACCTCGGCGGACGGATCCCGCGCCGGCTGCGGTCGCCGGACCGCACGCCGTGCTCGTTGGAGGGGTGTCGGCCGGGGACGGTACGCCGCACCCGCCGCACCGGTGGCGGCCCGGGCCATGTCGCGGCACGTACGACGCAGGACCAGGAACGAAGGTAAGACGCATGACCACACTGCTGGACGGCTACCGCGAGCACATCGTCGCCGCGCACAAACAACCGCTGTTCCTGCTGCTGGTCGGGTTCATCACCTCATTCGTCTTCATCCGGTTCAGCGTGCGGATGATCAGGGCCCAGGTGCGCTGGTGGCCCGGCAACGTCACCCCCGGCGGACTGCACATCCACCACATGGTGTTCGGCTTGGGCTTCCTGCTGGTCGGCGGCATCGGGGTGTTCGCGACCTACGGCGGACACCCCTGGATCGACGTGTTCGGGCTGCTCTTCGGCATCGGCTGCGGTCTGGTGCTGGACGAGTTCGCGCTGATCCTGCACCTGGATGACGTCTACTGGGGCGAGCAGGGCCGCAAGTCGGTGGACGCGGTCATCTTCGGCATCCTCTTCACCGCACTGCTGCTGGTCGGCTACGTGCCGCTCGGCGTGGTGCCCAGCCAGGAGACCAGGTGGGGGCTGGTCACGGTGATCTCGGTGAACATGCTGGTCTCCATGGTGGCCCTGCTCAAGGGCAAGGTGTGGACCGGCCTGCTCGGCATCATGGTGCCCGGCATCTCCTGGATCGGCGCGATCCGGCTGGCCCGGCCCAGCAGCCCGTGGGCGCGCTGGCGCTACGCGACGCGCCCGCGCCGCCGGGCGCGCGCGATCCGGCGCGAGCGCCGTCTGCACCGGCGTGCGGACATCGCGCGGACCTGGCTCTTCGACCTGATCGCCGGCGCCCCGGACAAGGTCCCGGCCAACCACCCCGCCGCCCACCGGGTCGCCGAGCGGATGGCCGCCCGGGCCACCGCCCACCTCGACGCGCACGAGGCCCGCGCGCTGGCCCGGCGCTCCGCCCGGCTGGCCGACCGCCGCTCGGCCGCCGCCGCGGGGCCCGGACCCGGCACGGGCGCCGCCGTCCACGGGGCCCGCGAGCCCGGCACCCGGCGCGGAGCCCAGCAGCGCCGGCGGACCGTCCGGGCGGGGCGCAGCCGCACCTACGCGGTGGGCCCGACCGGCCTGGAGCCGCGCCCCGGCCGCCTCCCCCACCTGAGGCCGCACACCCGCCGGATCCGCCGGTAGTCCGCACACCGTTTGTGACCGGCCGGAATTGAGGCCCGGTCGGATCATCTGACGGATCACCCGGCCGGCCGTGCGGGCCTGGAGCGGGAAAGCCGCCCGGCTTGAGAACATGGCGATGCGTAAACGATTCGTCACGTAATGGGACGCTTTGCCGGGCCTGTGCGACCAACCGGCCACTCGGCGGCGGCCCGTCCGCGACCTTGAGAAGGGATGTCTCGTGGTGCGCAGGCTGCTGCCGACCCTCCTGTTGTCCCTCACCGCCCTGCTCGGGCTGATCCCCGCCGCCGCGGCGCTCCCCGCGCCCGCGGCCCTCCCCGCCGACCCGGACCGGGCCCCGGGTGCCACGGCCGGGCCGGACCGGGCTCCGGGCGCCACGGCGGCCGACGAGGCGTACCCCTCCGCCGAGTCCGTCGACCGCGCCCGCGCCGAGGCCGACCGCCGGGCCGCCACGGTCACCGCCGTCGAGGCCGGGCTCACCGCCGCCAAGGCCGAACTCGACCGGACCGGCCGGGTCGCCGAACAGGCCGTGGAGGCCTACAACGGCGCCCGGCTCGCGCTCACCCGCGCCCGCGCCGAGGAGTCCGCCGCGATCGGCCGGGCCGCCTCCGCCGAGGCCGACCGGGCCGGGGCGGCCGAGGACGCCGCCGCGCTGGCCGCCGAAACGTACCGCCAGGGCGCCACCGCCGAACTCTCCGCCATCAACGCCCTGATCGGCGCCCGCGGACCGCGCGAGGCCGGCGACCAGGCGGCCGTGGTCGGCGTGGCCAGCGACCGCACCCGGCAGATCCTCGACGCGGCCACCTCCACCGCCGCCGCCGCGAACCGGGCCTCGGCCGCCGCGCGCGCCGCGACCGAGGCGGCGGAGAAGGCCGCGGCCGAGGTCGGAGCGGCCCGGGACCGGGCGGAGTCACGGCTCGCCGCCCAGCAGTACCAGGTGGTCACCACCGGCCGGCGCCGCGAACGGCTCCTCACCGAGCTCGCCGCCGCCCGCGACACCACGGTCGAGCTGGAGCGGCAGCGGCGCGAGGCGCTGGAGGAGATCTCCGCCCGCGAGGCCGAGGCCGCCGCCCGGGCCGCCGCCGAGAAGGCCGCGGCCGAACAGGAGGCAGCGGAGAAGGCCGCCGCGGAGGCCGCCGCGGTCGAAGCGGCCCGGGTCGAGGCCGTTGGGGCGGAAGCCGCGAAGGCGGAAGCCGCCAAGCCGGAGGCCGCGAAGGACGCCGGGGGAGCCACGACCGGGCCGATGCCGGCCGGGCGGCCGTGGTCGGAGGAGGGCGCGGCCGCCGCCGTCGCCTTCGCCCGCTCCAAGATCGGCCTGCCGTACATCTGGGGCGGTGAGGGCCCCGGCGGCTACGACTGCTCGGGGCTGACCATGATGGCCTGGCGCCAGGGCGGCCGGCAGCTCAACCACTTCGCCGCCGACCAGTACGCCCAGAGCACCCCGATCGGCTACCGCCAGCTCCGCCCCGGCGACCTCGTCTTCTGGACCGACACCGGCCGTGCCGCCGACATCCACCACGTCGGCCTCTACATCGGCGACGACCAGATGATCGAGGCCCCGCGTGCGGGCGTGCCGGTCAAGCAGGCCAGCCTCTGGATCATGGGCACACCGGACTTCTACGCCCGCCCGTGACGGCGCCGGGCCGGCGGTAGGGTCCCGAAAGCCTTGGCAGAACCTCACGGCGGTTGGCAGGCCTCATGGCAGACATGCCACTGCCACTGCCATGAGCCTTGCAGTTCAGGGGCTTCACCCGTTCCGGGTGGCTCGGGCGGCGGTCCGGGTCACTCAGGGGGTGTCACCCGCGGAGCACATGGCCCGTGACTCCTGGACGGGCGCTCAGCGTCTCGTCTCGTACCTGGTCAGGATCACGCCGCAGGGAAGCGTCCGCGTCTCCACCAGGTTCAGGTTCACCCAGCTGTCCAGCGCGGTGAAGAACGGCGTGCCGCCGCCCACCAGGACCGGCGCGGTGGCCAGCACGTACTCGTCGATCAGCCCGGCCCGCATGGCTGCCCCGGCGAGCGTCGCGCCGCCGATGTCCATCGGGCCGCCGTCCTCGGCCTTGAGCCGGGTGATCTCGGCGACCGCGTCGCCGGTGACCAGGCGGGTGTTCCAGTCGACCTTGTCGATCGTCGAGGAGAACACCACCTTCGACATGTCCCGCCAGCGGCGTGCGAACTCGATCTCCGCCGGGGTGGCGTCGGGCTGCTGGTCGCCGGTCGGCCAGTAGGAGCTCATCGTCTGCCACAGCTTGCGCCCGTACAGCGTCAGGTCGGTCGCCTGCAACCGGTCGGACCAGAACTGGAACAGCTCGGCGCTCGGCACGCTCCAGCCGATGTCATCGCCGGGCGCGGTGATGTAGCCGTCGAGGGTCAGGTTCATGCCGTAGATCAGTTTCCGCATGGCGCCGGCCTTCCGTGAGTCGGTCTCAGGCGTCACCTGTAGTCCTCGTGCCCGGTGGGTCGGCCGCAGACTCGTCATTGCGCCGAGGAAATGGCATCGACCTGAGGCTGATCTTGGGTGGCATCGCGGTGAGACAACCGAGAACCAGCAGGTCACAGCGAGGCCGACCAGAGCGCCGTCCTCCGCACGGACGAGGAGCTCGCCCACGTACGCGCCGGCCGCATCATGCCCGCCCGGCGCGTGCCCCGGCCCGGGTTGCCGGAGGGGTGGAGGGGCAGGACTGTCGGAGAGGGGCCGCGCTGTGGGAGGGGGCCGGGCTGTCGGAGGCCCGCCGTACGATGACCGCCCCTTGAAAGGAGCCCGGGATGAGGCTGCGCAACGTCGAGCCGGGGGATGTCGGCGCCTACGTCAGGATGCGGTGCGACCCGGTGATGATGGCCGATCTGGGCGGTCCCCTCCCGGTGGAGGGCATCGCGGACAAGGTCCGGCGGGACGTCCAGGCCGCCGCGGCGGACCGGTCGTGGATCAAGATGATCGTCCCGGACGGGGCCGCGCCGGGCGAGGTGGCCGGGTGCGTCACGCTCTGGTCGCAGGAGGAGGACGGTACGGCCTGCTCCGAGATCGGCTGGATGGTGCTGCCGGAGTTCCAGGGGCGCGGCCTCGGCAAGGCGGCAGTCCGGGCCGTGCTCGACGAGGCGGCCCGGGACGGCCGCTGGGGCGCGGTGCACGCGCATCCGGCGATCACCAACGGGCCGTCCAACGGGATCTGCCGCACCCTCGGGTTCCGGCTGGCCGGCGAGCGGGAGGTCGACTTCGCGGGCCGGCTGCTGCGGGTCAACCACTGGGTGCTCGACCCCGGGCACGGTGCTCCGGGCGGTGCGCCCCGGCCGTGACCACCGGCCCGCGGCAGGGCGGAACCCCGCGGCGCGCACCGGCCCCTGCGCCAGCCCCTGCACCGGCCCCGGGCACCCGCTTCGAGCAGCGGCGAATAATCGGATGCCGTCCTCCGAGGCCCGCCGTACCGTGGGCTGATGGGCAACGAAGCGAACGGTGGGACCCGCGATCCCGGTAGTGGCCGAGTCGAGGAGTGGACCGACACGGTCGGCGGGATCGAGATCCGGCCGATCGCCGAGGACGAGGTCGAGGACTGGGACCGGGCGCTCGTCCTGGGCTTCCTCCGCCCGCACGTGGAGAGCGCGGCGGACTACCGCCGGCAGCAGTGGGAGCCCGGGCGGATGCTCGCGGCGGTGGCCGAGGGCCGCTTCGTCGCCACCTACCGGAGCTTCGACGTCGAGCTGACCGTGCCCGGCGGGGCCGTCGTCCAGGCGGACGCGATCACCGCCGTCACCGTGTCGGCCACCCACCGCCGGCGCGGACTGCTCAGCCGGATGATGACGCGGGACCTCGCGGCCGCCCGCGAGCGCGGCGCGGCCGTCGCCGTCCTGATCGCCGCCGAGTACAACATCTACGGCCGGTTCGGCTTCGGCCCGGCCACCCGCGGCCACGGCTGGAACGTCGACCTCCAGCGCACCCGTGGCCTGCGCGAGGGCCTGCCCACCGTGCCCGGCGGGCGGGTCGACTTCCTCACCATGGACGAGCTGCGCAAGGTGGGCGCCGAGCTGCACGACCGCTGGCGGCTCGCCCAGCCCGGCGCGCTCGCCCGCGACGAGCTGTGGTGGAAGCGCCACACCGGCGCGGTCTCCGTGCCGGGCTTCGACTGGAAGGAGCCCTTCGCCGCGGCCCACCGGGACGCCGAGGGCAACGTCACCGGCCTGGCCGTCTACCGGGTGGACGACACCTGGGACGGCAGCTACCCGAACTGCACGCTCACCGTCGTCGACTTCCTCGCCCTGGACCGGGGCACCGCGGCCGAGCTGTGGCGGTTCCTGTTCTCGGTCGACTGGGTGCGCAAGGTCGTGATCGAGAACATCGGCCCGGACGACCCGCTGCCGCTGCTGCTCCAGGACCCGCGCGCCGCCACCCCGTACGTGGACAACGCCGACTTCACCTGGCTGCGGGTGCTCGACGTCGAGGCCGCCTTCAACGCCCGGACGTACGGTGCGCCGGGCCGGGTCGTGCTGGAGGTCGAGGGCAACGACGGCCACGTCGCCGGCCGGTGGGCCGTCGAGGTCGCCGCCGACGGTACCGGCCGCTGCACCCGCACCACCGACGAGGCCGACCTCGCGCTGAGCGAATCGGTGCTCGGCTCGCTCTACCTGGGCGGCGAGACGGTCCCGCGGCTGGCCGCGGCCGGCCTGGTCACCGAGGTGCGGCCGGGCGCCGCGGCCGCGGCCGACCTGCTGCTGCGCACGCCACTGTCCGCCTGGACCCCGGACAACTTCTAGCCGGGCCGACGCCGGGCCCGCCCGAGGTGCCGGCGCACCCGGGCATTCGACGGCCGGGTGCTCCCGATCTCGGGAGCGCCCGGCCGTCGAATTTTCTCCACGGTGCAGGCGCCCTACTTGACGGCGGTTTTTCCAATGGTGGGCAGGATGAAGTCCTGAATGAGGCCCTTGGCGTCGCGGACGATCGGCCGGAACACCCGATAACGCGAGAGGTTGATCACCCGGGCCGCCATGGGGGTGGACCGGCGGACGAATTCCCGGGTCCGTTCGGTGTCCTCGGTCCGGTCGAAGACCCAGTAGAGGACCACGACCATCAGGTGCAGCCAGAGCACGTCGGGCAGCAGCTCGACCAGCTCGGCGTCCAGCTTGGGGGCCAGCTCGGAGCCCTGCAGCACGTCGCGGAACAGCTCCACGGCGGTGGCCCGGGCCGGGTGGGACTCGTTGGAGAACGGGCTCAGGGAGCTGGTCGGGTCGGCGGCCGTGCGGAAGAACTGCGCGGCGAACTCGTGGTACGGCGCGGCCGTGTCGAGCCAGGAGGTCAGCGCGATTTCGAGTCGTTCGGCGAAATCCCGCGTATGGGCCATGCGATTCCTGGCGTCCGCCGCATGGTCGTACGTCATTCGGTCGTAGAATCCCTGGATCAGAAATTCCTTCGCCGAAAAATAATAGTAAGCATTTCCCACCGAAACGCCCGCCTCGGTGGCGATGGCGCGCATGGTGGTCTTCTCGTAGCCGCGTTCCTGGAACAGCCGCATCGCGGTTTCCAGGATCAGGGCCCGGGTCGCCTCGCTCTTGTCCGTCTTCGGCTGGGCCCTTCCGCCGGGGAGCTCCGCCGGAGCAGGGGTACCGGTCGCGAGGCTGTCGCTGTTGCTCGACTTCTCCACGTCGGCCGACCCTACCGGGCCACGGCCAGGGCGCCCCTGGCCGTGCCCTTGCGTACGTGAACGTTCCCGGCCGGCGAGAAGTGGTCGTGGGTGTTGCCGACCGGGACGTCGGACCCGGTGGCGACGGCGCGCAGGGTGGTCTTCTCGCCGCGGTGTTCCTGGAACAGCCGTACGGCCGTCTCCGGGAGCAGGGTCCGGGTCTGCCCGCTCCTGTCGCTCTTCGGCCGGGCGCTGCTGCCGTGCACCTCGGCGGGGGGTGCCGCCGGGGCCGTCGGCGCAACGGCTGCATCCGTGGGGCTGTCGGTGCCGCCGGGGCCGGTCGTGCCGCCGGTGCCGCCCGTGCTGTCGGGTCCGTTCGTCGCTGCCAGGTCGTCCACGCCCCGAGCCTAGGCCCTGTCGGGATGGTCAGCTCCAGCCGGTATCGGTGCGGGCGGCACCGGATGCCCCCTCCGCATCCGGTGCCGCCGCTCCGCCCCCGTTCATTTCGAACGTGTTCAAAAGCACGGGTGACTCTAGGGGCTGAGGTTGAACGGGTTCAAGTCGAGGCGTGTGGGAGGCTCGTCACATGAACGCCACCATCCGCCGCGGCACCGCGCACGACGCCGAAGCCGTCGCCGACCTGCACGCCCTCAGCTGGCGCACCGCTTACGTCGGCATCGTCCCGGACCAGGCGCTCGGCGACGGGATGGCGGCCGAGCGGCGCGAGCTCTGGGCGCTGCGGCTGACCGCCGACTACGGCGAACCCGCCAACACCCCCGAGCTGCTGATCGCCGATCAGGCCGGCGACGCCGTCGGCTTCGCGTACCTGGTGCCGCAGCAGGACGGGCGGGTCCTGCTGGACAACCTGCACGTCCGGCCCGGCCGCACCGGCGGCGGCATCGGCCGTGCACTGTTGGACGCGGCACGGGCGCACGTCGTGCGGCGGCACCCCGGCGCCGACCTCTACCTGGAGGTGCTGCGCGACAACACCGGGGCCGTCGCGTTCTACGAGCGTGAGGGCGGCCGCCGGACGGCGGAGCAGGAGGGTGTCTTCCCGGGCGGGTACGTGCTGCCCGAGTACGAGTACACCTGGTCGTTCACACCCGCCCCGGAGCCGGCAGGGGCCTGAGCCGCCGACAGGCCCGGTCGACTGTCGGGCCCTGGCCGACCGGCGGCCCCCGGCCCCTGGTCGGCTGTCGGGTCGGGCTCCCGCGAGCGGGTGCTAGTCGAAGTCGTAGACCGTCACCGGCACCCCCCGGTCCACCAGCCGGGCCGTCACCAGCGGCTCGACCCGCTCCCAGCGCCCGCCCGCCAGCCCGCAGCCGATCCGGGGCATGTGGACGGAGGCGCCGAGCGCGAGCGCCTGGTCGGCCAGCGCCGTCAGCGCGGTGTCGATCGCCTCGTACCGCACCGGCGCGCCCGTCGAACGACCCGTGCGGATGCCGCGCTGCCCGACCAGGTTGGCCACCCAGACGTACGGCTCGACCTGCACGAACTGCGCGGCGCCCAGGCCGAAGTCGTTCTTCGCGCGCTCCCGGTGCCAGCGCCGGAACGCCGCCTCGGGCTCGGGCCAGCGCCGCGACACCGCCAGGACGAACCCCTTGCCCCAGCCGCCGAGGTCGTTGCAGACGTGCGCGATCACCTTGACGCCCTTCGCCTGCGGTGCGGTGGCGTCGCCGCGGATGTAGTCGATCGTTGCCATGACCGGACGCTAGCGCGTGGCACCGACCGGCTGTTCGGAATTTCCGCGCACCACGGCGGTGGCGCCCGGTACCCGCAGGTGGCGGCGGCCCGCCACGGCGATCAGCAGGGCGAGCGCGGCGGCGCCGGCGGGCAGCCAGTAGCCGGCGCCGGGCCCGGCGTGCTCGGCGACCGCCCCGGCAAGGGCCGCGCCGGCCGAGATGCCGACCACGATGCCGGACACCGCGACCGCCATACCCTCGTTCAACTGCCGCTGCGGCATTAGCTCCTGGATCAGCGTCATGCCGGTGACCATGGTCGGCGCGGTGCCCGTCCCGGCCGCGAACAGCGCGGCGCCGAGCAGCGGCAGCCCCGCCCCGCCCACCCCGGCGGCCAGCGGCAGGAGCAGCAGGACGGCCATCGCCGAGACACCGAGCAGGAAGCGGACCCCCGGCGCCCGCCGGGGCCGCAGCAGGCCGAAGACCAGCCCGGCCACGCAGGACCCGCCCGCGACCAGACCCAGCAGCCCGCCCGCCACCGGCTTCTGGCCGAGCGAGTCGGCGTAGGCCACGGTGGTCAGCTCCATCGAGCCGAAGACCACGCCGGTGGCGAGGAAGGTCAGCAGCAGCACCCGCAGCCCCGGCACCCGCAGCGGGGAGCCCTGGCGGGCACCGGCCGGATGCCCGGCGAGCGGGGGTTCGGTCCGGCGCTGGGCGGCGAAGAGCAGGGCGCCGGCGGAGCCGATCACCCCCGCGGTGATCATCCCGGCCTCCGGCGCGACCGTGGTGCAGAGCACCATCGCGAGCACCGGCGCGGCCATGAAGCAGAGTTCGTCCAGCGCCTGTTCGAAGGAGTTGGCGAGGTGCCGGGCGGCCGGGTCGGCCCGGTACAGGTGCGCCCAGCGGGCCCGCGCCATGCCGCCCAGGTTCGGTGCCGCCGCACACGCCGCCCAGCAGGCGTAGAGGGTCCAGTCGGGTGCGCCGGCGCGGACGCAGAGCAGCAGGCCGGCGAACGGCACGGCGTTGTACAGCGTGGCCGGGACGGTGACGCGCGCCTGCCCGTACCGGTCGACCAGGCGGCCGATCAGCGGCATGCCGATCGCCCCGGTGGCCAGACCGGCCGCCGAGACGGTGCCCGCCAGCGCGTACGAGCCACGCCGTTCGGAGAGCAGCACCACCAGCGAGACGCCGGTCATCGACATCGAGAGCCGGGCGAGGAGCCCGGCGAGGGTGAACGCGGCGGTGCCGGGCAGGGCGAAGAGCCGTCGGTAGGAGGCGAGCACGGTACTCCGAAACAGAGGGGGGAGGGTTGCTCCCAGCCTCACGCGCCCGCCCGGCAGCGGTCCAACACCTGTTTCGCCGTACTGACAACACGATGTTGTTAATCTGCCGCCATGCCCTCCGACCTGCACCCCCGCCTGCTCCGAGGCTTCGTCGCGACCGCCGAGACCCTGCACTTCGGGCGGGCCGCCGAACGCCTGCACGTCGCGCAGCAGGCGCTCAGCCGGGACGTCCGCGCACTGGAGAGACTGCTCGGCGACGCGCTCTTCACCCGGACCACCCGCAGCGTCGAACTCACGGGGGCCGGGCTGCGGTTGCTGCCCAAGGCGCGGCAACTCCTGGCACTGCACGACGAGATCGTGACGGCCGCCGAGCACCGCCCGCTGCTGCTGGACGTCAACAGCAACGTCACCGGCCCCGATCTGACCTCGGACCGGCTGCTCGGACCGGCCCGCGCCGCCTGGCCGGAGGGCGACATCCTGGCCCGCTACCTCGGCGGTCTCGCGGCCGCGGCCGAGGAACTGCTCGCCCACCGGCTCGACGCGTCGCTCGGCCGCTTCGCCGGCCTGGACGCCCGGGTACGGGGCCAACTCGCCCAGACACCGGTGCGACTGGAGCGGGTCTCGGTGATGATGGCGGCCGCCCATCCGCTGGCCGGCCGACCGGTGCTGCGCCTCGCGGAGCTGGCCGGGCACCCCGTGGACATCTGCGCCGGCAACCCGGCCACCACCGAATGGGCCGACCTCGGCATCCGGCTGCTGCGCGAGCACGGGCTGACGGCGGCCGCGCCGTACGTCCCGCCGGTCGGGGTGGACGAGACCGCCCGCTACCTCACCCGGCACGGCGACCCGATGCTGACCACCACCAGCGGGCCGCTGCTCCCGGGCGTGGTGAACGTGCCGCTGGTGGACCCGGTGCCGCTCAGCCTGGTCAGCCTCGTGCACCGCCCGGGCCTGCGGCACCCCGGGCTCACGGCCCTGCGGACGGTGGCCGGCGAACTCGGCGGACGGGAGGGGTGGTTGCGGCGCCCGGCGGGCAGCTGGCTGCCGGCGGCCGACGTGGCGCTGCTGGAGGCGGTCGCAGCGCGGTCGCGGACGTAGTGCGGTCCGGCGGGGCGGGTCCTGGCCCGGTGCGGCGGGTTCGGTCGGGTGCGGCGGGCCCGCTCGGGTGCGGGGGTTCGACGGCGTGGCCGGTCAGGTGCGGGGGTTCGACGGCGTGGCCGGTCAGGCACGCGGGTCCGACGGCATGACCGGTCCCGGCCCGTCCGGTCTTGGGCGGTCGAATACCGTCGGCCCCGGAATTCGGCGGCCGGCGGCGGTTGTTGTGCCCGGAGACGTCCCCACCCCTGCCGCTCGGGGGTCGGCAGGGGTGGGGCGTGTGCGGGGCGGTCACCGCGGCGACCGCCGGGGTGCAGGGCGGTACAGCTGCCGTGGTCGGCCGGTTCAGGCCGCCTTGACGGCGGAGATGTCGAAGCTGAGCTTGACCTTCTCGCCGATCAGCACGCCGCCGGTCTCCAGCGCGGCGTTGTAGGTGAGGCCCCAGTCGGTGCGGTCCAGCACGGCCGAACCCTCGAACCCGACCCGCTCCGCGCCGTACGCGTCGGTGGCGCTGCCGGTGTAGTCGAGGTCCAGCGCGATCGGGCGGGTGGTGCCCTTGATCGTGAGCTCGCCGTTCATCCGGTACGAGTCGCCGCGCAGGCGCTCGGCGGAGATGCTGCGGAAGCGGATCTCCGGGTAGGTGTCGGCGGCGAAGAAGTCGCCGGTACGGAGGTGCTCGTCGCGCTGGGCCTGGTTGGTGTCGATGCTCGCGACCTTGATCACCAGCTCGGCGCTGGAGTTGCCCGGAGTGGTGCCGTCCAGGTGCAGCTTGCCGTCGTACTCGGTGAAGCGGCCCTTGACGTTGGTCACCATGGCGTGGCGGACCGAGAAGCTGACCTCGCTGTGGGTGGTGTCGATGGCCCAGTCGCCGGTGAGGTGACCCAGGTCCGGGCCGGCGGGGGTCTCGACGGTGGTGGTGGCAGCGGTCTTGGTGCGGTTGAAAAGGCCCATGGCTCCTCCTCGGGTTCGAAGCCAGTTGTTTAGGCTTCAACTTGTTGACTCCACTGTAGGACGGTTTCGTTCAAAGTTCAACCATGATGTGCGGCGAGTTTCCGCGGGCGGGTCTTCGCGGGGTGGCCCTCGCTGGTCGGCCCTCGCTGGTCGGCCCTCGTCGGGGGTCTCCGCCGCCCGGTCTCCGTCGGCCGGATTCCGGGGCCCGGTACGGTCGACCCCGGTCCGGCCGCGCGGCTTGACCCTCGACCTGGTCGAGGCCCCAGAGTCCCAGGCATGGAGAGCGACCTGCGCAGCATCGGCGAACTGGCCCGCGACAGCGGCCTCGGCGTCAGCGCGCTGCGCTTCTACGACGGCGCCGACGTCCTCACCCCCGCCTGGGTCGACCCGCAGACCGGCTACCGCTGGTACGCGCCCGGTCAGCTGGCCGACGCGCGGCTGCTCTGCCGGTTGCGGCGGGTGGGCCTTCCGCTGGCCGGCATCCGGGAGGTGCTCGGCGCCGCCCCCGGCGACGGCACCGCCCACCGGGTGCTCGACGCGCACCTGCGGCGGCTGGAGGACGGCCTCGCCGACGTCCGCCGGGAGCTCTCCCTGATCCGTGCCTTGATCGACCAGAGGGAGAATCCCGTGACCACCGCCCCCGCCGCGTACGGCTTCACCGTCCCTGCCCACGAGCTGGCCGCCGCTCTGGACGCGGTCCGCTTCGCGGTCGGAAGCGACCCCGAAGTGCCCATGCTGTCGGGCGTGTTGTTCGACCTGGACGGCGGGCTGCTGCGACTGGTCGCCACCGACCGGTACCGGATGGCGCTGGCCGAACTGCCGGTGCCGTCGGCGACCCCGCCGGTGCCGTCGGCGACCCCGCCGGCGTCGCCGGCTTCTCCGCCGGTGCCGGGCTCCTCGGCTGCCGCGATCGTGCCGACCGCCCTGGTGGACGCCGTCCGCGCCCTGCTCGGCTCGGGCGCCGAGGAGGCGGAACTGACCCTGGGCGGCGGGCGGTTCGGGGTCTCGACCGGCGGCCACCGGATCGAGGGCGCCACCCTCGACCACGACTACCCCGACTACCGCTCGCTGGTCCGGCTCGACCCCGTCCACCGCGTCGGCCTGCCCGCTGCCGAGCTGCGCGGAGCCGTCGAGTCCGGCGACACCCGCAGCCTGCCGTCCGGTCCGCACGGCGCCGCCTGTGAGGTCACCGTGCTCGCCCTCGACGGGGACGGGCGGCTCACCGTCGCCGCCGACGGCACGGAGCCGGCCGCCGGCGACGTCCGGGTGGCGGTCAACCGCGACTTCCTCCTCGACGCCCTCCAGGCCGGCGGCCCCGAGCAGCTCGTCCTCGAAATCGGCGGCCCGATCGCCCCGTTGGCCATTCGCACGGCCGGGCGCGACGGAACGTTCTCGATCCTGATGCCGATCCGGGTCCCCGAGCTCGCCTGAACGTCCGACCGCCGCCCGCCCGGGCGGCGTTCCGTCCGATCGCACAGTCCCCGGCCGGGGCCGGCCCCACTAGCCTCGGCCGGACGGGGGCCACCGACAGTGTCCCGTCTCAGTGAAGGTGAACCATGCTGAAGCCATGACCAGCGATGGTTCAGATTGAGTGAGACGCGGCACCGGCCGTTGTCTCAGTCAATCTGACACCTGAGGGTCCTGGGTCTCGCGTTCGGCGGTGCGATTCAATGCCTGGATGGTGAACTGGGCAGAGGTGTACGACTGTCGCTTCGACACCGATCGCGTCCCCGAGCTCTTGGAGCGCGTGGAGAGTGAGGACGACGCCGATACGTGGAAGGAACTGGGGTACCGGCTGGTCCTCGAACATGACTTGGTGTCGGCTGCCAGCTTCGTGGCGCTGCCGCGCCTTGTGCGCCTCGCGTCCGGCAGTGCGTCGGCGCGCCGTCTGGCTGGAGAGATCCTCGAACGCGCGGCGGGACACCACGGCTGCGACGATCTGCTCGTGGACTGCGCGGACGCAGTTTCGGAGTTCCGGGAACTGCTGGACAGGTACCTGCAGTCGCGGCCAGCCGACTACCTTGCAGCCTTCCGTGCGCTGCTCGCAGCCGAGGAGCAGTTCCACTGGGCGGCCGTTTTGGGGGACTTCACAGACGACTTCTACCGTGTGGACTGCCCCCATTGCGCTGTGGAGGTGACGATCGCCATCGGTGACTACGGGCGTTACTCAACGGTCCGGGACTGGCACCTGGGAGACGTGAGCCGACGTGACCTGCGCCCGGTGTCCCCAGAGGCTCTTTCCGGCGTCGGCCGGTGGATGTATAGGACTGCTGCCCGCGACGGGGAAGACATGCTCTCCGAGGGGATTGCCCACCTGTTCGGCGATGCGGAGTGTCCGAGCTGTGCCTGCGTGTTCAACGTTGCGGATGAATACACCTCCGCCAACCGCCCGGTTCTGAGGTAGGGAGCGCTGCTGGTTCTTTCCGGCGCGATGCCAGGGAGTGCTAGCATCCAGCACCATTTCGGACAGAACGAGAGTGCACCCACCATGTCGACGCTGAGCGCGCGGAATGCCCTGATATTCGGTTTGTGTCTCTCGGTTCCGATCTCGGCGGCCATTCTGATCGCGGGAGGCAGGGCCGACGGTCCCAGCCCGACCTCGGTAGCGGCGTCGGCTTCGCCAACTCCCATGGCGCCGACCTTCCCTACCGCCACCGCCACGGTCACCGTGACCGCCACGGCGACCGTGAAGGTAACTGAGCAAGCGGCCCATGCTCCGGTGTCGACTGCGTCAGCGGCGCCGACCCGTAACCCGCAGGGGACGGTAGATATCTCCAACTGGCAGAACGACATCGAGTACAACGATTCTTGCGCCAAGCTCGATGTCACCGTCTCCAACCGTTCTGACACCGCTGTTGATGAGATCACCCTCTATAGCAAAGGGGAGGATGGAGGAGGAGCGGAGATCGCGCTTCCTCCGATGACCTTCTCAGCCGGTATCGCGCCATTCGCAGACCGTCGCTTCTCTCTGAAGATCTGCGACAAGAGGATGGCAGATAAGAAGTACGGGCCAGCAGCAATTCCGACGCGTATTACCTGGACGTGGATGGGCTCGTAGAGCTTGGACTTCCACTTTGACTGAATACTCCCCAAGGCGCGATCAGATTCGACACCCGGCGGGGCAGCGCATTCCGTCTTCAGGCGGCGTGAGATGGATCGAGGTCGACTGCTTCCGCGTTTCTCAGCAGCTTCGCGAAGGTGTCTATCCGTTTGACGAGATTGACCAAGGCGTCACGCAGCCAGGGCCCGGTGGTGGAGCGCGGCTGGTAGTCGAGCGGGATGAGGCGTTCGAACTCGGCTGGGATCCGCTCCCTGGCCTGGTCGGGCGAGGACCGCGTTAATCCACGGAGGGCCGGCGAGAACGCCAACGTCATGAGCTTGGCGATCTGCGGGTAGCGAGAGGCTCTCCGGAACCGGTAGTGGCGATCGGAGTGGACTGGGACGGCGTGACGTGGAGGATCCATGTGGTTGGCCTCGCAGAGACGGTTCAGTAGTTCGTCGGCCTCAGCGCGGACAAGGGCCCGTCGGTCCAGGTCGCCGAAGAAGCCGTGGCACCACTCGTAGCAATCGGCGACGAGCAGCTCTCCGTATTTCTTTTCCAGTCGGTTGACGACGCGTTGGGCATGGACGACCTCGGGAACAGGGGTGAGGTCGATCTGCTGGTCGATGACGGCGACGCCGTCCTTGAGCCATATACCGTGGTGGAGGCAGACGTTGTCGTAAGGGGCACGGAGGTAGACGTGGACCTCCTTCCTGCCGCCGGCCCGCCAGACACAGCAGCGGCAGGCGAAACGGGTGTTGGCCAGTTCAACGCGAAGGCGTGGTGCGATCTGCGGATCGTACTTCCGTAGCTCCGGGATGGCCCAGACCAGGCTGGTGCGGGGCTGGCTGGTGAGGATCTCCAGCAGTTCCAGCTCGTTGAGCCTGCAACGCAGCCAGCGGGAGGGGGAACGGAGGAACGTGGTGGTGGTGCGGTTCGCCGAGGCGAGGCGGCTGAAGTAGGAGTTCAGGGTCTCATTGGGGAAGGGCGTGACCGTGATGGGCAGGGGCTGGACGAGGACCGGAGTGAACGGCAACGAGGCGGTCAGCCTGGGGCCGGTGGGCTGACTCATCCGGCGTGCCCGTCCGCGGCGTTGCGGTAGGAGCGCTCGCTGGCGTGGTCGACGCGGATGGCGTTCAGCTGGCGGCGCGTGATGCGCTCGCTGCCGTCCAGGATGGCGGAGATGGCGGCTGCCCGGACCAGGTGGGAGAGGCTGCCAATCATGCCGCCGGTGCGCTGGTGGAGGTATTTCGACAGCTCCGCCAGTGTCCCGGGCTTGTAGTGGTGCAGCCGGAGTGTGGCCTCCATCGTGGCCACCAGGCCCTCCCATTCGGCGTTCAGCGGGAAGGGGCCAGTGTGCAGGAGCGTGCAGCGGCCAGCGAGCTGGTCGCCGCGGATCCCGGTGAACAGGCCGGAGTGCTCGACGTCGATGCCGGCGTAGACGAAGGTGGCGGGCAGGTGCTCGGTGAAGTACTTGAGGTGGTCTGACAGTTCCTCGCCCGCGGTGGTCGCGAGGTTCATCAGGTGGATCTCGTCGACGAGTACAAGTTCCGTGCGGGCCTCGATGAGGACCTGGCAGACGGCGCTGGTGATGTCGGCGGTGTTGTGGTGCCGGCTGATCGTCGGCAGCCCCAGGAAACGGGCGAACTCCACCGCGAGTTTGCGTGGCGACCCCTTGGGCGGTGCGGTGACGTAGACGACTGGGATCCGCCGCCCGTCGGGATAGCGCTGTCGGACCCGCAGTTCGTGCAGGCGGCCGAGCTGCTTGAGCGCGGTGGTCTTCCCGGTGGTCCGCAGGCCGGAGATGATCAGGCCGCGGCGGGCGCCTTCCTCGCGACGGTTGAGCAGGGTCAGCAGACGCCCCTGATGGGCGACGGCCTTGACGGTGGAGGTGCGGACGACTTGGAGTTCGGAGTGGTAGTCGATGCGGGCCTCGTCGTAGTCGGCGCGCTGGTCGTCGTCCATGGCCTCCCACCGGTCCGGCTCGGCGAGGTGGAAGGTCGCCGGGTCCTTCTCGACGAACCGCCGCCAGCCGGTCAGAGTGGTGGGCGGTTCGATGCGCTCGTCGCCGCGCGGAGCCGGGCTGTCCTCGGAAGGCTGGCTCACCATCGTCGTTTCGCCTCCTCACGGGCGTCGAAGATGCCCAACGGCACCACCTCGGCCAGCTTCTCGTTCGTGTCGCGGTTCTCGGCCGATTGGGGAGCTGGCTCCGGCCGGAGCTCGGGACGCGGCCAGGCGGCCGTGCTGGTGGCCCGGGTGCGGGCGGCGACTTTGCGGTCCCGGCGTTCGGCGGCACCGCCCTTGCCGTGGCGGGCGCGGGCCGGCGGGTTCTGCGGTCCGTCGGCTGCCCGGTCGAGCAGCTCGACTGCGGCCTGGGCGACCTCGTCCTCGTTGGGCTTGCGCTGGTGGCGCTCGCTGAGCACCTGGTGGGCGCGGTCCCAGACGAGCTCGCCCATCGGGACCGGGGCGGTGCGAAGGTGGCGCCAGGTCGCGGTGATCCAGCCGGTGCCGCGGTGGTTGCGTACCCAGACGCAGGAGATGTCGTAGGGGTCGTAGTGCACCTGCCAGCGGCGCCCGTCCGGCCCGGCGCCCGAGGGCTGTCGGATGAATGCGGGCGAGTCGTAGGTGCGGTTGTTGATGCGCACGCCTGTCGGGCCGACGACCCGCCACTCGTAGGGCATCAGCTGGATGTACTCGTCGGTGCTGAGCGGGACCGGGACGTATCCGGCCGCCGACACCAGTGCGGCGTACTTCTCGTTCGGGCTCAGCGGACGGCCAGCCATCAGGGGGTCACGCAGCCCGTCGTGCGGGCGATGCTGCCACTTCGCGGCAACCCATTCCTGGAGCATTTCCTGGAGCGCGTGGATGGACCACACTGCCTCGGCGGCGGGGTCCTTGCCGCGCATCTCGACGCAGCGGCCCTTGTGGCCGGCGACGTACTGGGCGAACATCGTCGCCACCGAGCCGAGGGTGCGTTCGATGTGGGGGCGGTCGGTCGGGGTATCGGGATGGGCGAGCTGGAACGAGATCCCCAGTGACCGGCATGCCTGGCGGAAGGTGTCGGAGAGGAACGCCTTCCCGTGGTCGCTGACCACCGTCTCGGGCACGATCACCGGGACCGCCGCGGCCTTGGCCAGGCGCTCGTCCAGCGGAAGCAGCGAGGAGTGCGGCAGCACCGAGCGCGACATCCGCAGGGCGTCCGCCCACCCGGGCCGCATCGGCTCCGGCGTCATCGCCCGCGCCAGCAGCAGCGCGGCGTCCACCGCCTTGGTCGAAGGCCGCAGCACCACCGCGGCCAGCGTCCTGGTTGCCAGGTCCACCAGTCCTGTCAGCTCGCACGTGTCCACCTCGCCGTCGTCGTGGACGACCAGCACGTCCAGCGGCGTGGAGTCGATCTCCATCACCTCCCCCGGGCGTGCGGCGGTCAGCTGGCCGAACATCCGCTCCGGCCGCTTGGCCAGCGAACGGCGGGTGCGGGCGGATCCGAGGGTGTGCCGACCCGTCGAAACCGCCTCCAGTAGTCGGTAGAACGTCGCCCGCGAGGGCATCGGGACCGCACCGTCACCGTGCTCCGCCACGATCGCCCGCTCGACCCGGCGTTGCAGCACCTGCCCGGACACCGTGGACCGTTCCGTCTGGGCGGCAACCACCTTCTCGATCGCGGCCACCACCCGGGGATCGGCCCGCCCGGTCGCGGTGGACGGCTTGCGCAGCCGACCGTCCACCAAACCGGCGACTCCCTCGCGCTCGAACCGCTTGCGCATCCTGCGCAGGGTGCTCAAGACCATCTCCTCGCCGGCGGCCAGGAGTTCGGCGTGCTTGACCAGCTCGCGCTGCCGCAGCGAGCATGCAGCCGGGTCGTACTCTGCGCGGATCGGCCCGCGCGGATCACCTTCCTGATGCCCGGTCAGCATCTCGACCAGGTGGCGCTGCCACCACTCAGCCCTCCTGACCACCGCGTCCGGCAGCCCGTCCAGCACATCGGCGGCAGGCAGCAGAGGACGCACCGGTCCGGTGCTGAGCACCGCGAATCCGTCCGATGCCAGCAAGTGCGGCAGCAGGACCACGCTCGCGACCTGCCCGTCGTCGACCAGCCGCACTGAGGTGCCGGACAATGCGGCGACCGTGTGCTCGCGGCCGTCGAAGCGGATCCGGTCACCAACCGACAGCAGCTGCGGGCGGGACACCATCGCTCGTCACCACCTTCCGAAGGATGCGGCCCGGGCCCACGGGTGAGGCCCCCGACAGCAGCGCGGTCTCCAGCTCGACCACCAGCTCCTGACGCCACAGGAGGTGGTAGAGCACTGGCAGAACGGCCACGGGATCCCCGATCCTCTGGGCGCCCTCCAACAGGTTGCGTTCGCCGGTGAACGCGGCCCTCAGCAGATCCGCGACGGACTCGCGCATGACCCGCGGATGCCGGTAGCCGGCCAGCCACCGCAGGTTCGCCGCCAACACCGGACTCACGACACCGAGCCGCTGGTAGCCCCAGCCCACCCGGGCGCAAGCCACCGCTGTCGCCGCGAACTTCGCCGCGTCCTCCGGCTCGATCCGCTCGTCCGGACGGACATCGACCACCAAGGCGCTGCCGTCCAGGCGCCGCACGAAGTAGTCCGGCGTGTGCTCGACCCGACGCCGGCGGCCCTCCACCCGCCACGACAACCGGAACGGCTGCGAGACCACTGCGGACACCAGCGGATCAAAGTCCAGCCGCATCAGGTGATCCCGCTCCACCCACGACTCAAAGCCGATATGCACGGCTCCGGTCGCAGCCCAATACCAGCCGGTGAAGTTGCGCTGCCCCTTGAAGGACGAGAAGCCGCGTACCGGCAGCCCATCTTCGAACCGCGCCGGCCACATCACCTCAAGCGGCCCGCGACACATCCTCCCGCGCACATCGGCGTACTCCAGGCAGAAGTCCTCCGCCTCCACCAGCCACCCCCTGCTCGGCGTTGACCTGGCAGAACGACCGTAGGGGACGGGCTAGAGCTCCGGGCCAGGAAGACTGAGACAGATCAGAACTTGGCCGAGGTTGACTGAGACACGTGGCCACTTGGTGCAGATCGACTGAGACTGGCTCACCATCACTGAGACGGGACAGACAGCTTCGAGACGGCCTGGGCGGCGCTCGTGCCCGCTGCCCGCCGGTGCCTGGAACTGGCCCACCGCTCCTGGCTCGACGGCGGACTCCCGGTGGGCGCGGTGCTCACCGGGGCCGACGGCACGGTCGTCACCGAGGGCCGCAACCGCGCGTACGCCCCGCTCTGCTCGGGCCCGCCCCGTCCCGCTCTGCTCGGGCCCGCCCCGCCCCGGCTCGGAACGCGACCCGCACCGTTTGCTGCTGTTAGCACCGTGCTTGCATTTGCAAGCACGGTGGTGCAGCCTGGTCGCATGGCCTCATTGAACGTCGGCTCGCTGGGCGAGTACATCCGCGAGCAGCGGCGGAACGCGCAGTACTCGTTGCGGCAGCTGGCCGAGGCCGCCGGCGTGTCCAACCCGTACCTCAGCCAGATCGAGCGAGGGTTGCGGAAGCCGAGCGCGGAGATCCTCCAGCAGATCGCCAAGGCGCTGCGGATCTCGGCGGAAACGCTGTACGTCCAGGCCGGGATCCTGGAGGAACGGCGGGGCGAGGGCCTGGAGCTGCGGGCCTCGATCCTGGCCGATCCGCTGATCAACGAGCAGCAGAAGCAGGCGCTGCTCGCGGTCTACGACGCCTTCCTCAAGGAGAACGCCGCGCGCCAGGACACGGACGCGGTGCCCGACGACCCCGAGGCCGACGGTCTGACGACCGCCGTCCCGGCAACCTAGACCACGGGAGGACCGGCCATGCCGATCACGGACGAGATCAAGAAGACCCTGAGCGACCCGACCCCGCTCTACGCCCTCGCCGGCGCCGGGGACCTCGCCTACGAGAAGCTGCGGGAGGTCCCGGGCAGGGTCGAGGCGCTGGCCTCGGACCGCAAGGGCACGCAGGAAAAGGCCACCGCCAGGCTCCAGGAGGCGCAGAGCCGGCTGGTGGAGGCGCAGGCGAAGGTCGCGGACACGGTGACCACGCTGCCCGCCGACCTCAAGCTGCTCCAGGACAAGGCGCAGAGCTTCGCGCTCCAGCAGGTCGGCCGCGCCGTCGAGCTGGCGGTGAAGGCCAAGGAGGCGTACGACGAGCTGGCCGAGCGCGGCAAGGGCGTCGTCGACCGTGGCCGCCCCGACGAGGCCGCGCCGGTGACGGCCGAGTCCGCCGCCGTGAAGCCGCTGGAGTCCGAGCCCGAGCCGGTCGACGCCGAGCTGGTCGAGGACGACGAGCCGGCCGGTGAGCCCGCCGCCAAGAAGTCCCCGCGGGCCCGCAAGAGCCCCGAGTAGCCCGGCCGGGTGGTCCCGGACGGGTGGCCGGCGGGCGGCCCGCGGGGCGCCGGGAACGGCCGTGGCCCGGTTGAGCCCGGGCCGTCCGGGGCACATCTGGTGACCCCGGGACGTTGACACGTGGCGGGCCGGTCGCCGTGCCACGATGGGCGTGCGGCCGGGACGCCGGAGCCGAGACGCAAGAGGAGAGCGCGATGGGCGGAGTGGCTCAGATCCTGGTCCTGGACTATCTGAACCCGTTCTGGTGGCTGGCCGTCGCCATCCTGGGCTTCAAGCTGTTCGCCCTGGTCGACGCGGCCGCCCGCCCGGAGGACGCGTACCGGGCGGCGGACAAGAAGACCAAGGGCTTCTGGGTGGCGGTCCTGGGGGTCGCGTTCGGGCTGGACCTGCTGTTCGGGGCGAAGTTCCTGACCAGCTTCCTCACCCTGGGGGGCCTCGTCGCGGCGATCGTCTACATGGTCGACGTGCGCCCGGCGATCCGGGAGCTGACCGGCCGGGGAGGCGACCGGGACGACCGGCGCAACATGGGCCCGTACGGCCCCTGGTAGACGACGGGCAGGACGTGGGTGGAACGGAGAGAGCCCCGGCGCGCGGATGGATTTCCGCGCCGGGGCGCTCAGCGTTCGTCGAGCCGACCCTCGCTCCGTTCGTCAAGCCGGGGGCCGCTCCGTCCGTCGAGCCGGAGCTCGCTCCCTTCGTCGCGACCGTGCTCAGCCCAGGATGAGCTGCACCGGGTTGCGCTCCAGCAGCAGTACGGCGACATCGTCCGTCAGCGCACCGCCGTTCAGCTCCTCGACCTCGGCGATCGCGCTGTCCACCAGGCGGCCCCTGGTCAGCCCGGCGGACTGGTGGTCGCCGATGAGGTCCGCCAACCCGTCCTGGCCGAGGCGGCGCGACCCGGCCCCGACCCGGCCCTCGATCAGGCCGTCGGTGTAGAGCAGCAGCCGCCAGCCGGCCGGGAGCTCGACGTGGTGCGACGGCCAGACGGCCTGGCCGTCGTCGCAGGGCAGCAGGCCGAGCGCGGGGCCGGCGAGGTCGGAGGGCAGCATCAGCGGTCTGTGGTCGGTACCGAGCAGCAGCGGCGAGGGGTGGCCGGCGAGGTAGAGCCGGGCGTGTTCGACGGCGCCGAGCGAGTCGAGCCGGTCGGCGGCGTCCCCGGGCTCGATCACGAGCATGCAGAGCGTCGCGAAGATCTCGTCGCTGCGCCGTTCGTGTTCCAGGACGTGCTGAAGGGTGGTCAGCAGGGCCTCGCCGGTGAGGCCGGCGAAGACGAGGGTGCGCCACGCTATACGGAGCGCCACGCCGAGGGCGGCCTCGTCCGGGCCGTGGCCGCAGACGTCGCCGATCACGACGTGGACGGTGCCGTCGTCGGTGCGCACCGCGTCGTAGAAGTCGCCGCCGAGCAGGGCGCGGCGGCGGCCGGGGCGGTAGCGCCGGGTGAACGAGAGCCCGGCGCCGTCCAGCAGCGGGGTGGGCAGCAGGTGGCGCTGGAGCCGGGCGTTCTCCTGGCCGCGCAGCTCGGCCTCGACCAGCCGGCGCTGGGACTCGTCGGCGCGCTTGCGCTCGACGGCGTACCGCAGGGCGCGGGCGAGCAGCGGGCCGTCCGTCTCGTTCTTGATCAGGAAGTCCTGCGCACCGGCGGCCACCGCGGCGGCGCCCAGCTCGGCGCCGGCGGCGTCGGTGAGCACCACGACGGCGGTGTGCGGGGCCCGGCGGAGCAGCTCGTGCAGGCCCTCCAGGCCGTCCGAGGCGTCCGAGGGGTGCGGCAGGTCGGCGGGGGCCGCGAGGTCGAGCAGGACGCAGCTGAAGTCGGTGCCGCGGGTACGGCCGCGCCGGGGCGAGGCCGGGGCCAGCAGCTCGGCGGCCTGGTCCAGCCCGCGGGCCCAGTGGATCTCGATCGGGGCACCGCTGTCGGCCACCGCCGCCTTGAGCAGCTGGGCGTCGGAGGCGTCGTCCTCGATCACCAGCAGCCGGAGCAGGCCGGCCTGGAGCGTGACGGGGGACGGCCGGGAGGCGCCGGCGGCGGCGTCCGACCGGGGGTGGGGTATCGGGGGAGGCGCCGTGGCCGGGCCTGCCGACTGGTCGGCGGACCGGTTGCGGGCACGGCCGGAACGGGCACCGTCGAGGGTGCCCGGCAGGTCGGCGGCACCAGGTGCCCGCCCGTCTCCCGTTGCGGGCATCGGCTGATCCTCCCTTTCCCCGAGTGCGTAACGGTCGGCGTCCGTCCGCAGTGCCCGCCTGGTGGCACCCTGCGTCGGGGAACGTCTCGCGACCATAACGCGATCTCCGGGGAACTCTCTGGCCGACGGGCGGCGTTGTGGCTGGCGCCACGCCGGCGGCGGTGTGGTGAACGGAACACGGGTGACGAGCAGGGGCCCGTCCGGCAGGCGTCGGAGCGGTCCCGGAAGGACGGACACGGTGGTGACACGGATCACCCTGATCGAGGGTGACATCACGGAACAGCAGGTGGACGCGGTGGTGAACGCCGCCAACTCCTCCCTGCTCGGCGGCGGCGGTGTGGACGGTGCGATCCACCGCAGGGGCGGGCCGCAGATTCTGGAGGAGTGCCGCAGGCTCAGGGCCTCGCACTGGGGCCGGGGTCTGCCCACCGGGCAGGCGGTGGCGACCACGGCCGGGCGGCTGCCGGCCCGCTGGGTGGTGCACACCGTGGGGCCGGTCTACCTGGAGGAGGAGTACGACGTGCGGGCGGAGCTGCTGGCCTCCTGCTATCGCGAGTCGCTCCGGGTGGCGGCGGAGCTGGGTGCGCGCACGGTGGCCTTCCCGGCGGTGTCGGCCGGGGTGTTCGGGTGGCCGCTGGAGGATGCGGCCAGGATCGCGCTCGGCACCGTCTCGGCCGAGGTGCCGGGAGTGGCGCGTGAGCTGGAGGAGGTGCGGTTCGTGCTGTTCGGGGTCGAGGCGTACGGGATGTTCGAACAGGTGTGGCGGGCGATGGAATCGGAGGGGGCGGGGGAGTAGGGGCTGGTGACGTCCGGGCCCGGAGCCGGGGCCGGGGCCGGACGGGCTGAGCGGGGCCGGAGGGGGCTGAGGAGGGGCTGGAGCGGGGTGTCGACCGGGTGCCCTCATGGTGGCGTGACCGGGCGTCAACACGCCAGAGATATTCGATAACTCGTTCGAGTGAATCCCCGGGCTCGCTCAGCAGCGCGGCAGCACTGTTTCGGCAGGGCAGGGGGAGGGCGGCCGGCAGGGCAGGGGGGAGGACGGCCGGCAGGGGATGGCGCGACAGGGCACCCGGCGCGGCACACCCGGCACGGCAAGGTGGCAGGCAGGACGGCAGACAGAGCGGCGGCCGCCGGGTGACTACGGGGCGAGCGCCGTCCAGGGAACGGTGACCTCGCCCTGCCGCCACCGCCCGCGCGCGTCCACCAGCGGCCAGTTGCCCGCCAGCGCCGTGCAGGCGGCCACCCAGCGCTGCCGGGCCCCGAAGGCCCCGTAGGGCGCCGCCGCCGCCCAGGCGCGGTCGAAGTCGGCGAGGAAGGCGTGCACCGGCCGGCCCGGCACGTTGTGGTGGATCAGCGCCTTGGGCAGCCGCTCGGCCAGGTCGGACGGCTGCCCGAGCCCGCCGAGCCGGGCCGCGAAGGTCACGGTCCGAGGGCCCTCCGGCCCGAGCGCGACCCAGACGTGCCGGCGTCCGATCTCGTCGCAGGTCCCCTCGACCAGCAGCCCGTCCGGCGCCAATCGGGAGCAGAGCCGCTCCCAGACGCCGGCCACCGCCGACTCCTCGTACTGCCGCAGCACGTTGGCGGCCCGGATCAGCTGGGCGGGCGCACCGCCGTCCAGCGGCACCTCGAAGCCGCCGCGCCGGAAGGTGAGCAGCGGTGGCACGGCGTACGGCAGCGCCGCGGTGACCCGCTCCGGCTCGATCTCGATCCCCACCACCCGGACGTCCGGGCGGACCTCCCGCAGCCGCCCGGACAGCTCGACCGCCGTCCAGGGGGCGGCGCCGTACCCGAGGTCGACGGCGACCGGCGGCCGGTCGGCGGAGCGCAGCGCGGGGCCGAGCGTGTGGGCGATCCAGCGGTCCATCCGCCGCAGCCGGTTGGTGTTGGTGGTCCCGCGGGTGACGGTCCCCACCGGCCGCGCCGCCCGCCCGCGGGCAGGCGTGGTCACGGAGTCGAAGGAGGCGGCCATGCCCAGAAGCGTACGCGGCCGCCCCCGGGCCCCCTTTCGCCCGTCCCCGGGCGAGCCCGTGCGCCGCCCCCGCGCGCCCCGCGCCCCGCCCCGGCGTGCCCGCGGCCGGGTGACGCCGCCCGCCTGCCGTCGTGCGCCATCTCATGTGCCGGGACGGGAATGCCCGTCGGTGACCTCGTGGTTGGCACACTGGTGGTGATGTGTGCCCGGACGGGGCAGCTCACCGGCGCGCCGCCACCGCGACGCGGCGGTGCGGCGTGGGCGGAAGCGCACACACCGCAGAGCAGGCAGCGCGCAGCAGGCAGGGCTGCGGGAGACAGAGCAGGGCTGCAGAGGCGGGCAGCACAGAGGAGGCTTCAGCCAGGTGATGCAGAACCCCGTCCGTTCGGTACGCCGTGCCCAGCCGACCCCGCCCGTGCGGGGCCGGCTCCAGTCGCTGGTCACGGGTGGCCGGCGCCGCCCGCGCCGGATAGCCATGCTCTCCGTCCACACCTCCCCGCTGCACCAGCCCGGCACCGGGGACGCCGGCGGAATGAACGTCTACATCGTGGAGCTGGCCAAGCGGCTCGCCGCGCTGGACATCGAGGTCGAGGTCTTCACCCGGGCGATCTGCTCGGACGACGCGCCCACCGTCGAGCTGGCCCCGGGCGTGCTGGTCCGGCACGTCACCGCCGGTCCGTACGAGGGGCTGGTCAAGGAGGACCTGCCGGCCCAGCTCTGCGCCTTCACCCACGGCGTGCTCCGGACGGAGGCCGGCCACCGGCCCGGCCACTACGACCTGGTCCACTCGCACTACTGGCTCTCCGGCCAGGTCGGCTGGCTGGCCGCCCAGCGCTGGGGCGTGCCGCTGGTGCACACCATGCACACCATGGCGAAGGTGAAGAACGCCGCGCTGGCCGAGGGGGACACCCCCGAACCGGCCGCGCGCGTGATCGGTGAGACGCAGGTGGTCGAGGCCGCCGACCGGCTGATCGCCAACACCACCGAGGAGGCCGCCGAGCTGGCCCTGCACTACGCGGCCCGCCCCGACCAGCTGGCCGTCGTCCATCCGGGCGTCAACCTGGACGTCTTCCGCCCCGGGGGCCCGGAGGCGCGTGCCGCCGCGCGCGCCCGGCTCGGCCTGCCGCAGGACGCCGCGGTGCTGCTCTTCGCCGGCCGGATACAGCCGCTGAAGGCTCCGGACGTGCTGCTCCGCGCGGTCGCGGCGCTGCTGGAGCGGCGGCCGCAGCTGCGCGAGCGGCTGGTGGTGCCGGTGGTCGGCGGCCCGTCAGGCACCGGGCTGGCCAAGCCGGAGAGCCTGCACAAGCTCGCCGCCCAGCTGGGCATCTGCGACGTGGTCCGGTTCCACCCGCCGGTCGGCCAGGCGCTGCTCGCCGAGTGGTACCGCGCGGCGACGGCGCTGGTGATGCCCTCGTACAGCGAGTCCTTCGGGCTGGTCGCGCTGGAGGCGCAGGCCTGCGGCACGCCGGTCGTGGCGGCCGCGGTCGGCGGCCTGCCGGTCGCGGTCCGGGACGGCGTGACCGGCACGCTGGTCCGCGGCCACGACCCGCAGGCCTGGGCCCACGCGCTGGAGCCGTACGTCACCGAGCCGGGCCTGCTCGCCCGGCAGGGGGCGGCGGCGGCCCGGCACGCGGCCGCCTTCGGCTGGGACACGGCCGCGGCGACCACCGCCGAGGTGTACGCCGGCAGCCTGTCCCGCCCGGCCGGCCGCCTCGCGGGCTCCCGCCTCCGCCTGGCCTGAGCACGCCGGTGGGCCGGCCCGGGCGTGCCGCTTCGCCCGGGTACGCGGCCTCGCTCGGGCGTTCGGCTTCGCCCTGGCACACCGGTGGGCCGGCCCGGGCACGCGGCCTCGCCGGTGGGCCGCGGCGTCGGCGGCACCCCGGCCCCGGGGGGTGCTGCTGCTGCGCGCCAGGGGTACCGCCGAGTAACGTCACTTCCATGGCAATCAGCACCAAGGACGAGGCCCTGACCCTCCTGCGCGCCGCCCTGGACGACGCCGGGGTGGCCTGGGAGCCCGCCGCCGCCGACCCGTACACGCTGGTGGCGACCCTCCCGGGCACCCGGAAGCTGAGCACCACCTGCGCGCTCCGGGCCGGCGACCACACCCTCTCGGTGAACGCCTTCGTGATCCGCCGCCCGGACGAGAACCACGAGGCCGTCTACCGGTGGCTGCTGGAGCGCAACACCCGGCTGTACGGCGTCGCCTACGCGATCGACGCGCTCGGCGACGTCTACCTGTCGGGCCGGCTGCCGCTGGAGGCGCTCACCCCGGACGCCGTCGACCGGCTGCTCGGGACGGTGCTGGACAACGCCGACGAGCCGTTCAACACCCTGCTGGAGCTGGGCTTCGCCTCCGCGATCCGGCGCGAGTGGGAGTGGCGGACCAAGCGCGGGGAGTCCACCCGCAACCTGGCCGCCTTCGCCCACCTCGCGGGCCCGGCCGACAAGCCCGAGGCCCCCGCCGAATAGCTCCGCCGAACAGCCCCCCCGGCGGGATGCCCCCGCCGTTCGGCCCGCGCCGGACAACCCGCGTCGAACGGTCCCGTCCAGCGGCCCCGTCGAGCGGTCCCGGTTCAGGACCCCGTCGGGGCCGGCTCGGCCTCGGCGTCCGTCTTCCCGAGGGCCACCGGCGCGTTCCCGGTCCCGCTCCCGGTCCCGGTCCCGGTGCGGGCCGCGGCTCCGGCCACACCCGCCGTAGCCGCGCCCGGCCGCCGTCCGAGCACCACGTACCCGGCCGCCGCGACCGTGCCGCAGGCCGCGCAGGCGCCCCACATGACGCCGCTGCCGGCCCGCTCCAGCAGCACCCCGCCGACCGCCGGCCCGAGGAACGAGGCGAGTGACCAGGAGAGCGAGTACACGCCCTGGTAGCGGCCGCGGGCGTGGGTCGGCGACAGCTCCGAGACCAGGCCCATCATGGTCGGCGCGTTCAGGATCTCGCCGATCGTCCAGACCGCCACGGTGAAGGCGTAGAACCACGCGGACGACCCGGCGAGCGCGGTCAGCCCGAAGCCCCAGCCGATGAACAGCGCGCTGGCGACCAGCAGGCCGGTCCGGTTGCGACCCTCCATCCACCGGGTGAGCGGGATCTGCAGTAGGACGATCAGCAGGCCGTTGAGGCCGATCACCAGCCCGTACTCGGTGGAGGTGATGCCGGCCCGGCCCATGTCCACGGCGAGCGTGGTGCTGCCCTGCTGGGCGACCAGCGCGAGCAGCAGGTTGAGCGTGACCACCGCCATGAAGCGCGCGTCCCGGAAGACCGTGCCGATGCCGATCGCGGGCTCGCCCGCCTGCGCGGCCGGGGAGTCCGGCTTGGTCTCGGGGATCCGGACGAAGATCACCAGCGCGCAGACGAGCGTGGAGAGCGCGTCCAGCAGGAAGAGCGTGAGATAGCCCTGGGTGGCGATCAGGCCGGCCGCGGCCGCCGAGAGGCCGAAGCCGATGTTGATCGCCCAGTAGTTCAGCGAGTAGGCGCGGACCCGGTCCTCGGCGGGCACGATGTCCGCGATGATCGCCGAGGTGGCGGGCCGCGTCGCGTTGTTGCAGAGGCCGACCAGGAAGGCGACGACGGCGATCGCCACCTGCCCGTCGGTGAAGCCGAGGACCGCCGTGAACAGCGCGGTGCCGAGCTGTGCGGCGACCAGCGTCGGCCGCCGCCCGATCCGGTCGGTCAGCACCCCGGCGCCGACGGACGCGATCGCCGAGCCGAGGCCGAACAGCGAGGCGACCAGGCCCGCGTACGATGCGGAGTAGCCACGGTCGGTCGTCAGGTAGAGCGCCAGGAAGGTGACGACGAACCCGCCGAGCTTGTTGATCAGGGTGCTCGTCCAGAGCCACCAGAACTGCCGGGGCAACCCGCCCATCGTCTCGCTCGCGGCTCTGCGGACTCGGGCTGAGACGGGCAAATCGGGCATGTGGGGGCTCCCGGGCGGCAGGTGTCCCGCTGGGCGGTACCGGCCGGCCCGGACAGCGGTCAGGTAAGTGTCACAAGTGCAGAGCGCACATTACTCTGAAGGCGAGGTCCGGACCAGGGGGTTTTTCGGGCTCCATTAAGCTGGGGGCCATGGCTGACACGACGTACCGACTCATCCTCCTCCGCCACGGCGAGAGCCAGTGGAACCAGAAGAACCTGTTCACCGGTTGGGTCGACGTCGACCTCAACGAGAAGGGCGAGAAGGAGGCCGCACGTGGTGGCGAGCTCCTCGCCGCCGAGGGCTTTTTCCCCGACGTGGTGCACACCTCGCTGCTGCGCCGTGCGATCCGCACCTCGCAGATCGCCCTGGACAAGGCCGACCGCCACTGGATCCCGGTCAGCCGCAGCTGGCGCCTGAACGAGCGCCACTACGGCGCCCTCCAGGGCAAGGACAAGGCCCAGACCCTGGCCGAGTTCGGCGAGGAGCAGTTCCAGCTCTGGCGCCGCTCGTACGACACCCCGCCGCCGGTGCTGGCCGACGACGCCGAGTACTCGCAGGCCGGTGACGCCCGCTACGCGGACATCCCGAGCGAGCTGCGTCCGCGCACCGAGTGCCTGAAGGACGTCGTCGACCGGATGCTCCCGTACTGGTACGACGCGATCGTCCCGGACCTCGCCGCCGGCAAGACCGTCCTGGTCACCGCCCACGGCAACAGCCTGCGCGCGTTGGTCAAGCACCTCGACGGCATCTCCGACGAGGAGATCGCCGGCCTCAACATCCCGACCGGCATCCCCCTGGTCTACGAGCTGGACGCCGACTTCAAGCCGGTCGCCAAGGGCGGCCGCTACCTCGACGCGGAGGCCGCCGCCGCCGCCATCGAGGCGGTCAAGAACCAGGGCAAGAAGTAAGCCCGAAGGCACTGCGGCCCCACTTCCCGCGATGGGCGGGAGTGGGGCCGTCGTCGTTCGGTCGCTCAACTCTGGCGTGTGGAAAGGCCGTTCGCGGTCGCATGGGCGATCCGTCAGGTGGTTCAGACCATTGACGGCCGCCGCGGCGGGCTCCTACGGTGTGAGCACCTACCTGGCGCAGACATGCCGGCGATCTCCCCGGATCGCCCGGCCGCCGCACCCCCACGTGCGCACGTCCGTGCCCGGCGCACTCTCCATCCACCCCCACGGAGGAGCACCATGCGCACACGTCATCTCGTCGGAGCGGCGGTGGCCGCGCTCGCGGTACCGCTCACGCTCGTCCTGCCGGCGCAGTCGCACGGCTACATCACGACCCCGCCCAGCCGGGCCGCGCTCTGCGGGGCGGGGACGGTCACCGGTTGCGGTGAGATCGAATGGGAGCCACAGAGCGTCGAGGGGCCGAAGGGCTTCCCGTCCCGGGGGCCGGCCGACGGCACCATCTGCGCGGGCGGCAACAGCCGGTTCGCCGAGCTGGACGACCCGCGCGGCGGCGGCTGGCCGACCACCAAGGTGACGGCGGGGCAGCAGCTCACCTTCACCTGGAAGTTCACCGCCCGGCACGCCACCACGAACTTCAAGTACTACCTGACCAAGCCCGGCTACGACGCGACCCAGAGGGTCACCCGGGCGAGCCTGGAGCTGACGCCGTTCCTGACCGTCCCGTACAACGGCGCGCAGGTGCCGAGCACGGTCAGCCACAGCACGACCCTGCCCGGAGGCCGCACCGGCCACCAGGTGGTCGTCGCGGTCTGGGAGATCGCCGACACCGGCAACGCCTTCTACTCGTGCACCGACGTCCGCTTCTGACCGGAGGCCGGCCGACCGGACACCGACTGACCGGACACTGACCGACCCGGCAGCCCGGGCCGGAGCCCGATCGGGGTGCACAACCGGGGTGCACGACCGTCTCCCACGGCGGCCGTGCACCCCGGAGCTCCGCCGTGCGGGCCTCAGTGGCCGCAGCAGCCGCCGCTGACCCCGCCGCACTGGCAGGGGGAGCCGGACTGGCAGCCGCAGCCGCAGCCCGGACCACAGCCGCAGCCGGCCGCGAGGACGGGCAGCAGCTTCGGGGCGGGCGGCTCGACGGTGTCGCGTGCCGGTGCCGGTCGAGTCGGGTTTGCCTTCATCGCGCTGGACCCTCCTTCTGACGGGCACACTTCGGTGCCCACGGCATCGAGTGAAACCGCCGATCGGAGGGAGCGTCAACGGGCGCGCAGTGGTGGGGCGCCCGGGAAGCCGTGCGCCCTCACCACTCCTGCCCGAGGTTTACTCACCCCAGGGGGTGAGCACGGCCCGGCCCGGCCGGCCGGGTGGCCACGCCCCGCCGGCCACCCGCAGCCGGCCACCCGCCGCCGGTCACGCCCCGGCGGCCTCCGCGGCCTCGGTGGCCGCGACGAACTCGTTCACGTGCTCGCCGGTCACCAGGTACACGACGCGCTTGGCCACCGAGACCGCGTGGTCGGCGAAGCGCTCGTAGTAGCGGCCGACCAGGGTGACGTCCACGGCCGTCTCGATGCCGTGGTGCCAGCGGTCGTCGATCAGGTGCGCGAACAGGTCGCGGTGCAGCGCGTCGATCGCGTCGTCGTCCTGCTCCAGCTCCAGCGCCTTGTCGACGTCCTTGGTGGCGATCACCAGGCCCGCCTTGGCCACCAGTCGCTGGGCGAGCTGGCCCATCTCCAGGACGGTCGCGTGCAGGTCGCGGGGGACGGCCGAGTCGGGGTAGCGCAGCCGCGCGACCTTGGCCACGTGCCGGGCGAGGTCGCCGCAGCGCTCCAGGTCGGCGCTCATCCGCAGCGAGGTGACGACGATGCGCAGGTCGGTGGCGACCGGCTGCTGGCGGGCGAGCAGGTCGATCGCCCGGTTCTCCAGCTCGTGGTGCAGGTCGTTGATCTTCCCGTCGGCGGCGATCACGCTCTCCGCCAGCGCCAGGTCCGCGTCGAGGAGCGCGGTGGTGGCCCGGCCCAGGGCCGAGCCGGCCAGGCGGGCCATCTCGACCAGGCTGTCGCCGATCGAGTCGAGTTCCTCGTGGTACGCGTCGCGCATGCTCTCTCCTCAGTAGCTGTGTCGGTGGCGGTGCCGACCGGTCGTCCCGTACGACCGCCGGTACGGCGTTCGGGCGACCGCTGCTGGTGGCGCGAATGGTACGCGCGCACCGGGGCCGGCGGACGGCTGTTCGGTCCGCCACCCCTCCCACACGGGCTGCGTGGCCAACTTTCGGCCGTCCGGGCGACCACGCACGACCCGTGCGGTGAATCGGCAGCTACGTGAAGGTGAATTCTCGGCAACGCGCGGCCGATCCCTTGATCCGACCCTTGGGGAGCGCCCTGGCTGTGCGCTTAGGCTGGCCGCATGGACGTGAACGTGGCCGCCGCCGCTGCCTGCGCCATAGCCGGGCTCGGCGTCGGCCTCACGGCCTCCATCGCCTTCCGTTGGAGCGAGCGCGAACAGGCCAGGAGCAGGCACGGCGGCACCAACGGCAGGAACCGGCAGCAGGCGCTCGGCGCCACCACCCACGAACCCCCGCTTCCCCCGGGGGTCGACACCGTACTCTCCGTGCTCCGCTCCTGCGCGATCGTGCTCGGCGAGGGCGACGAGGTGGTCAAGGCCAGCTCGGCGGCTTACGCCATGGGACTGGTGCGCGGCGGCGCGGTCGCCGTCGACCCGATGCTCGCGCTGGCCCGCTCCACCCGCCGGGACGGCGAGATCCGCCAGGTCGAGCTGGAGGTCCCCCGTCCGGGCACGGCCCGCCCGGGGGAGCCCCTCGCGGTGTCCGTCCGGGTGGCCCCGCTGGGCTCCCGGCTGGTCCTGGTGCTGGTCGAGGACCAGACCGACCGCCGCCGGGTGGAGGCGGTCCGCCGCGACTTCGTCGCCAACGTCAGCCACGAGCTCAAGACCCCGGTCGGCGCGCTCTCGCTGCTCTCCGAGGCGGTCGCCGACGCCTCCGACGACCCGGAGGCGGTCCAGCGCTTCGCGGGCCGGATGCAGATCGAGGCGACCAGGCTGGCCAGCCTGGTCCAGGAGATCATCGACCTCTCCCGGGTCCAGGACGACCGGCTGATGGTCGACCCGGAGCCGGTCGCGGTGGACGAGCTGATCGCCGAGGCGATCGACCGCTGCCGCCAGCAGGCCGCCGCCAAGCAGATCCTGATCGCGGCCGGCGGCATCGCCGGCCTCTACCTGCACGGCAACCGCGGCCAGCTGGCCGCCGCGCTCGGCAACCTGGTGGAGAACGCGGTCAACTACAGCCCGCCGCGCACCCGCGTGGCGATCGCCACCCGGCGCATCTCCAGCGCGGCCGCCCTCGGCGAGGCGGACGGCGAGCTGATCGAGATCTCGGTCACCGACCAGGGCATCGGCATCTCCGAGAAGGACCGCGAGCGGGTGTTCGAACGCTTCTACCGCGTCGACCCGGCCCGCTCCCGCCAGACCGGCGGCACCGGCCTCGGCCTCTCCATCGTCAAGCACGTGGCCGCCTCGCACGGCGGCACCGTCTCGGTGTGGAGCGTCGAGGGCCAGGGCTCCACCTTCACTCTGCGCCTGCCCGCCGGGCAGGCCCCCGTGGACCACACGCTCCCCGACGGGGAGTCCGCGCAACCCCTGTCAGAAACAACCCCCCAGCTTTCCCCGGAGGCCTGATCGTGACCCGAGTACTGGTGGTCGAGGACGAGGAGTCGTTCAGCGACGCCCTCTCGTACATGCTCCGCAAGGAGGGCTTCGAGGTGGCCATCGCCGCCACCGGCCCCGACGCGCTCGAGCAGTTCGAGCGGAACGGCGCCGACCTCGTCCTGCTCGACCTGATGCTGCCGGGCCTGCCCGGTACCGAGGTCTGCCGCCAGCTCCGGGTGCGCTCCAACGTCCCGGTGATCATGGTCACCGCCAAGGACAGCGAGATCGACAAGGTCGTCGGTCTGGAGATAGGTGCGGACGACTACGTCACCAAGCCGTACTCCACCCGCGAGCTGGTCGCCCGGATCCGCGCGGTGCTGCGCCGCCGCGGGGAGACCGAGGGCCCCGGCGAGGGCGGCGGTCCGGGTGCGCTGGAGGCGGGCCCGGTCCGGATGGACGTCGACCGTCACGTGGTCACGGTGGACGGCGCCAAGGTGGACCTGCCGCTCAAGGAGTTCGACCTGCTGGAGATGCTGCTCCGCAACGCGGGCCGGGTGCTCACCCGGATGCAGCTGATCGACCGGGTCTGGGGTGCGGACTACGTCGGCGACACCAAGACGCTGGACGTCCACGTGAAGCGCCTGCGGGCGAAGATCGAGCCGGACCCGGGCGCGCCGCGCTACCTGGTCACGGTCCGCGGCCTCGGCTACAAGTTCGAGCCGTAAACCCGGGCGCGCCCGGACACGAGCACGCGGAACGCCCCCTCCGGCCGGAGGGGGCGTTCCGCGTTGCCGGCCCCGGACCGACGCGGGCAACGGAGGCCGGTCGGTCCTGGGGCCGCGGGTCAGTGGGTCGCGGCGGCCGTGGTGGCGGCGCCGGTCGGCGCGGCACCCGGGACGGCCGCACCGGTGGCGGGAGCGGTCGCGGGAGCCGTGGCCCCGGCGGGAGCGGTGGCGGGAGCAGTCGCGGGGGCGGTGGCCCCGGCGGGAGCGGACGGCGCGCCGGCGGGCTTGGACGGGACGGCCGCCGGGCTGGCGGTCGGGCCCCACCCCTTGTACAGGCCCTTGTCCGGGCTCACGGCAGCCTCGGTCTCGACCTTCTCGCCGCTCTTGAAGCCGAACGTGGTGGGCGCGTAGCCGCCGACGACCACGGAGGCGGAGGCGACCTTGGCGACCGGGTTGCCCTCGCCGCCGAGAAGCACGGCGCCGCCGGGCGGGACGACGATGGAGCCCACCGGGGCGCCCTTGTCGTCGGCGAAGGTGGCGGCGCTGGTGCCCACGGTGACGGACTGCAGCTCGACCGGGGTGGTCCCGGAGTTGCTGACGTTCACCGACACGTTGGCGGGGCCGGTGTACTCACCCGAGGCGTCGCCCTGGGTGACGACGACGATGTTGTTCAGCCGGATGTTGGTGCCCAGCGTCGCCTGGGCGTTGTCGGGCTTGATCTCCAGGGTGTCCGGTGTGTTGCCGGCCGCGCAGGACGACAGCGAGGCGATGGCGAGGGCGGCGATGGCGGCGATGCTGCCGACTCGAAGGCTGCGGCTCACGGCGGCGGCTTCTCCTAGGTCACGTGGCGGTTGGTCGGTCTCAGATTATCGACCTTGCTTATGCGCTCCTCACGGGGTGGTCCCCGTGTCGCCCCCGAAGCTGTCCCGGGCGCCCGGACGGCGGCACGTCGCCGTGTGCAGGTCAAAGCTTGACCAAGATCGGATCACGATCCGGAAACGGCCCGATAAACGGTGAAAACCCAAGATCCAATCACGGTTTCAGGAGTGTTGCCGCAGGTTTCGGCGGGCACCGGAACCGCCTCCGACCTGCGGGAAGCCTTCGTCGAACACCGGTCGCAGCACGTCATGGGGGTGGTTGTCAAGCCCCGAGACCGGCCCTGACCTGCGAAAACGCCCTTCGGGTGCGCCGAAAAGCGTGTTATTCTGGAAAGCCACGGAAGGGGTCCTGTCACATGACGTTCAAGGTTGGCGACACGGTGGTCTACCCCCATCACGGGGCCGCGCTGATCGAGGCCATCGAAATTCGCCAGATCAAAGGTGTGGACAAGACCTACCTGGTGCTCAAGGTGCAGCAGGGAGACCTGACGCTCCGCGTGCCCGCCGAGAACGCGGAGTTCGTCGGCGTGCGCGATGTAGTCGGCCAGGAGGGTCTGGACCGGGTCTTCGAGGTGCTCCGCGCACCGTACACCGAAGAGCCGACCAACTGGTCCCGTCGCTACAAGGCGAACCTGGAGAAGCTCGCCTCGGGTGACGTTATCAAGGTCGCCGAGGTTGTGCGCGATCTCTGGCGTCGCGAGCGCGAGCGCGGTCTGTCGGCCGGCGAGAAGCGGATGCTCGCCAAGGCTCGCCAGATTCTCGTCAGCGAACTCGCGCTGGCCGAAAACACCAACGAGGACAAGGCGGAGACGCTGCTCGACGAGGTGCTCGCCTCGTAGTGCAGTCGGGCTTCCGCCCACCGCTCACAGCGCCCGGTGCCGGCGCGCCGCTCCCAGGACGACCCGTCCTGGAGTGGTGCAGTGGCACTTCGGGCGCTGAGGCGTGTCCGGACGACGCCCCTTCACCCGAGCCGGCTGGTCCCGGGATGCCTGACCGTTTCTGCGTGTACTGCCTCTGCGCGTGCCGCGGTACGTGGTCGGCGGGCGGGGACCATGGTGCTTTCGGAAGGGGCCCCGGACGCCCGTCGTGCACGGGGTCGTCGTGCACGCCATGGCCATACCCACTTCGCCGAAGGAGTGAAACCTGAACGCCACAGCAGCAGTCGCAGCAGCAGTGGTGCCCGCCGCGGGACGCGGTGAGCGGCTGGGGCCCGGAGCCCCCAAGGCCCTGCGGGAACTGGGCGGGGTGCCGCTCCTGGTGCACGCCGTCCGGGCGCTCGCCCGCAGCCGGGCGGTCGGCCTGGTCGTGGTCGCCGCGCCGGCCGACGGCGTGGCCGAGGTGGTCGGCCTGCTCGACAGCCACGGCCTGGACGGCAAGGACGTCCGGGTGGTGGCGGGCGGGGCGACCCGCCAGGAGTCCGTCCGGCTCGGCCTCGCCGCCATCCCCTCCGAGGTGGAGATCGTCCTGGTGCACGACGCGGCCCGGCCGCTCGTCCCGGTCGAGGTGGTGGACGCGGTCGCGGCCGCCGTCCGGGCCGGGGCCGAGGCCGTGGTGCCCGCCGTGCCGCTGGCCGACACCGTCAAGCGGGTCGAGTCGAACCCCGGCCTGCCCGAGCCCGTGCTCGACACGCCCGACCGGGCCACCCTGCGGGCGGTCCAGACGCCGCAGGGCTTCCGCCGGGAGACGCTGGCCGAGGTGCACGCCAGGGCGCTGGCCGAGGAGGCCCGGGGCGGTCTGCCGCCGGTCACCGACGACGCCGGCCTGGTGGAGCGCTTCGGCGGCCGGGTGGTGGTGGTGCCCGGCCACGAGGAGGCGTTCAAGGTGACCCGTCCGCTGGACCTCGTGCTCGCCGAGGCCGTACTCGCCCGCCGGAGGGCCTCCGATGGCTACTGATCCGTCCGCACCGCTGCTGCCCCGGGTGGGCGTCGGCACCGACGTGCACGCCTTCGAGGCCGGCCGCCCGCTCTGGGTGGCCGGGCTGGAGTGGCCGGGCGCCGAGTACGGCCTGGCCGGGCACTCGGACGCCGACGTGGCCGCGCACGCCTCCTGCGACGCGCTGTTCTCGGCCGCCGGGATCGGCGACCTGGGTGCGCACTTCGGCACCGACCGGCCCGAGTGGTCGGGCGCGTCCGGGGTGACGCTGCTCAAGGAGGCGGCCCGCCTGGTGCGCGAGGCCGGCTACGAGATCGGCAACGTCTCGGTCCAGGTGATCGGGGTCCGGCCGAAGATCGGCAAGCGCCGGGACGAGGCCCAGGCCGCGCTCTCGGCGGCGGTCGGCGCGCCGGTCTCGGTCTCCGGGACCACCACCGACGGACTCGGCCTCACCGGCCGGGCCGAGGGCCTGGCGGCGATCGCCACGGCGCTGGTGTACGAGCGGCGCTGAGCAACCGGGGCGCACGCGGTGAGCGGCCCCGGCCGGAGCGTCCGGCCGGGGGCCGCCGTCGGTCGGCGTTGCTGCGCCGGGGTGGGGCCGTCCGGGAATACTCGGGGACTGACGAGTGTTCAGGACCGTTCGCCGGGGCCGGAGTCGCTACCGTTCGGTGCGGGCCTCCTCGGCAGGCCCCCCGTACGCCGCTTGACGAGAAGAGGTCCCCGATGGCCGCACACCTCTCCGACCGGGCCAAGGCCCTGATCGACGGCAAGAGCTTCGCCGTGGTCTCCACCCTCCAGCCCGACGGCAGCCCCCAGTCCTCCGTGGTCTGGGTCAAGCGCGACGGCGAGGACATCCTGTTCTCCACCGTCGAGGGCCGCCGCAAGCACCTCAACCTGCTGAAGGACCCGCGGATCTCCCTGGTGGTCAACCCGCCGGAGAGTCCTTACACCTACGTGGAGGTGCGCGGCGAGGTCACGCTCACCCGCGAGGGCGGCCGGGAGCTGATCGACGAGCTGGCGGACAAGTACCGCGGCGAGAAGGTCTACAACTACGACGGCCCGGACGACGTGCGGGTGGTCGTCCGGATCACCCCGCGCAAGGTGGTCGGCAACCTCTGACCGAACGGCCGGCGGCCCGGTGAGGAGGGGTGTCTCCGCCGGGCCGCGGAGAAGAAACGGTGCATCCGCGGTATTGACATTCGAGAATGTCGCGGGGCACCCCCTCGTGCCCACTACGCTTGACGCTGTGAGCATTCGACTGTACGACACCAGCACCCGCCAGGTACGCGACTTCGTCCCGCTTGTACCGGGTTGTGTCTCGATCTACCTGTGCGGCGCTACCGTCCAGTCGGCGCCTCATATCGGGCACATCCGCTCCGGCCTCAACTTCGACATCATGCAGCGGTGGTTCGCCTACCGCGGCTACCAGGTGACCTTCGCCCGGAACGTCACCGACATCGACGACAAGGTCATCGCCAAGGAGCGCGAGTTCGGCACGCCCTGGTGGCAGATCGCCTACGCCAACGAGCGCGCCTTCAACGACGGCTACGCGGCGCTCGGCTGCCTGCCGCCGACCGTCGAGCCGCGGGCGACGGGGCACATCCCCGAGATGATCGAGATGATGCAGACGCTCATCGCCCGGGGCCACGCCTACGCGGTGGACGGGAACGTCTACTTCGACGTGAAGTCCTACCCCGGCTACCTGGAGCTCTCCAACCAGAAGCTGGAGAACCTCCGCCAGCCCGAGGGCGACGGCGAGACCGGCAAGCGCGACCAGCGCGACTTCGCCATGTGGAAGGCGGTCAAGCCGGGCGAGCCGAGCTGGGACACCCCGTGGGGCCCCGGCCGTCCGGGCTGGCACCTGGAGTGCTCCGCGATGGCGCACAAGTACCTCGGCCGGGCCTTCGACGTCCACGGCGGCGGGATCGACCTGATCTTCCCGCACCACGAGAACGAGATCGCCCAGTCCAAGGCGTACGGCGACGACTTCGCCAGCTTCTGGGTGCACAACGCCTGGGTCACCATGAGCGGCGAGAAGATGAGCAAGTCGCTCGGCAACTCGGTGCTGGTCTCCGAGATGGTCGAGCGGTGGCGTCCGATCGTGCTCCGCTACTACCTGGGCGCCCCGCACTACCGCTCGACCATCGAGTACAGCGAGGAGTCGCTGCGCGAGGCCGAGGCCGGCTTCGGCCGGATCGAGGGCTTCGTCCAGCGCGTGGTCGAGCGCTTCGGCAAGGTCGACGCGGCACCCGAGGTCCCCCCGGCCTTCGCCGAGGCGATGGACGACGACCTGGGCGTCCCGCAGGCGCTGGCCATCGTGCACACCGCCGTCCGCCAGGGCAACAGCGCCCTCACCGCGGACGACAAGGAGAGCGCGGTGGCGCGTCTGGCCGAGGTCCGTGCGATGCTCGGAGTGTTGGGTCTCGACCCGCTCGACCCGCACTGGGCCGGGGCGGAGCGCGGCGAGGACCTCCACGGCGTGGTCGACTCGCTGGTCCGGATGGTGCTGGAGCAGCGGCAGGCGGCCCGGGCCCGCAAGGACTTCGCCACCGCGGACGCCATCCGCGACCAGCTCGGCGTGGCCGGACTGGCCATCGAGGACACCCCGTCCGGCCCGCGCTGGACGATCAACAGCCAGTAACCCCATCTGACGATCGGGGTGAGGGTGGGCCGCACCGGACCGGTGCGGCCCTCCCGCATGACGTAGCGCATGTCGTCGGCCGGCTCCGGTTCCCACCGGGCGGCCGGGCATGCCGGACAGACAGGAAGTACAGCCATGGCCGGCAACAGTGCACGCAGGAACCGCCGCAACCCCGGATCGAAGAAGGGTGCGAGTGTCGGTACCGGCGGTCACAGCCGGAAGGCGCTCCAGGGCAAGGGCCCGACCCCGCCCGGCGAGGAGCGCAAGGGCCACCCGAAGCAGCGCCAGGCCAACGCCGCGCTCAAGCGCGAGCGGGACGCCAAGGCCCGGGCCGGCATGCGCCGGGCCGGTGCCGGCGGCCGCGGTGGCCGGGGCGGCGCCGGCTCCGCCGAGCTGGTCTTCGGCCGCAACTCGGTGGTCGAGGCCCTCCAGGGCGGTGTTCCGGCCAACGCGCTGTACGTCATGCAGTTCATCGACACCGACGACCGGGTCCGCGACGCCTTCCAGGCCGCCAACGACCGCGGCATCCCGCTGATGGAGGCCCCGCGGCCGCAGCTGGACCAGATGACCGGCAACATGAACCACCAGGGCCTGGTGCTCCAGGTCCCGCCGTACGAGTACGCGCACCCGGAGGACCTGCTGGGCTTCGCCGCGGACGCCGGCGAGGACGCGCTCATCATGGCGCTGGACGGCGTCACCGACTCGCGCAACCTGGGTGCCGTGGTCCGCTCCGCCGCCGCCTTCGGCGCGCACGGCGTGGTCATCCCCGAGCGCCGGGCGGCCGGCATGACCGCCGGTGCCTGGAAGACCTCCTCGGGTGCCGCGGCGCGGCTGCCCGTGGCCCGTGCCACCAACATGACCCGGGCGCTGGAGGCCTACCAGAAGGCCGGCGTGATGGTCGTCGGCCTGGCCGCCGACGGCGAGGCCGAGATCGGTGACCTGGAGGCGCTGACCGGCCCCGTGGTGATCGTCGCGGGCAGCGAGGGCAAGGGCCTGTCCCGGCTCGTCTCGGAGACCTGTGACATCCGGGTGCGGATCCCGATGCCGGGTGCCACCGAGTCGCTGAACGCCGGCGTCGCCGCGGGCATCGTCCTGTACGAGGCCGCGCGCCTGCGCAGCAAGGTCGGCTGAGCGGCGCCGTCCGCACAGCACGGACGAGGCGCACGGCGCAGGCGGTCTTCCGAATTGGCCGTAGCGCGTCCGCAATCCTGGTGAAAGCGATCGGGCCCGACCGGGCCCGATCGCTTTTTTCATGATCACTTCAAGTGGGCGCCGGACATCCACCCGGGAGAGTGTCCTAACCGGGCGTCACCCGGTTAGACGGGTGTGGACACCAGAACACCTCGGCGCCCCCTCCTGGGCGGCGGCAGCACCGGGATAGACGCGGGCCCCGGCCTCAACACCGTCAAGGTGCCTTCCGACCCCGCGCGCCTCAGCAGCACCCAGGCGAGCTTCCGGCTCCGGCTCGGCACCCCGGTGGCGCCGCTGATCGACCCCCCGGCCGGACTGCTGTCCACCGGCGCGGCGTTCGGCGACCCCTACGCCAGCCAGGGCCTGATCCGCCGTCCGCTGGTCACCCCGCAGGTCGTGGTGCCCGCCTCCGCCGTACCGGCGTTCGCCGGGGCCGGCGGCGTCGGCGCGCCGCGCCGCAAGGGCAGGGTCACCGCCGTCACCTGGACCGGGCAGGCACCCCCCGGGGACCTCGCGGCCACCCGGCTGCTGGAGGCCGTCCGGCTCACCGGCGTGCCCGCGCCGGCCGGGGTCGGCGGGCGCGGCACGGCCGACGACGACACCCAGGTGATCCCGCCGTACGCGGGCGCCCGGACGGTGCCGCGCCAGCCGCGCGCGGGCGGCGGGAGCGCGACCGGGGCCGGCGTCGGCCCGGTCGGCGCGCCGCAGGGCTGGACGCCCAGCGGCGAGCTGCCCGAGGTCTCCGCGGCGTCCGCCGAGGGCCGGCAGCCCTGGTACCCCGGCCGCCGGGTCGACCTCGGCCTGGTGCTCCTGCCGCTGCGCGCCGTGCTGGGCTCGCTCTCGGTCTACGCCGGGTTCAGCAAGCTCTGCGACCCGGTGTACTTCGACGGCGGCGAGCGCGGCTCCATGATGCGCTGGCTCTCCTCGCTGCACCCGTGGAGGGTCGCCGATCCGCTGCTCTCCTTCGCCATGGCCCACCCGGTGGGCTCGGGCCTGGTGGTCTCGTTCACCGAGATCGTGGTGGGCGTGCTGACCCTCCTCGGCCTCTGGCAGCGGCTCGCGGCCGGAGCGGCCATGCTGCTCTCCGCGGCCCTGCTCTTCACCGTCAGCTGGCGGGCCGTGCCGGTCTACGACACGCCCGACCTGATCTTCCTGGCGGCCTGGAGCCCGCTGCTGATCGCCGGAGCGCCGTACGCCTCGCTGGACGGACGGCTCAACCTGGAGGCCTGGCGTCGGTACGGTTCCGGTGCGCCGGCGGCCCTGCGCCGCCGGGTGCTGCGACGGGGTTCCGTGGTCACCGCGGTGGTGGTCGGCCTGACCCTGCTGCTCGGGTCGATGCTGGGCGCGGCGGTCCGTACCGGCGGCCGTCCGCACCCCGCGCCGTCCCGGCCGGCCACCGACTACGGCACGCCGGTCTGGCCGAGCGGAGGGCCGTCCGTGGCCCCCGGCGGGCAGGGCTCGTCCACCTCGCCCTCGCCCGCCCCCTCCCGGCCCGCCTCGCCGACGCCGAGTGCGTCCGTGTCCTCCTCGGCCCCGGCACCGTCCTCCTCGAAGGCCGGGACGGCCACCCCGAGCGGCAAGGCGCGGTCGACCAAGCCGGAGACCGGCGGCACGGGCTCGGCCTCGTCGGCGGCCCCGTCGGCCTCGTCGCCGGCCGGATCGTCCCCCGCCCAGCGCAGCACCCCGGCGCCGGGCGGCTCGGGGGCGGCGCCCAAGCCGAGTCAGAGCACCGGCTCCGGCTCGGGGCTGCTGGGCGGGGTGCTGGGCAGCGGGCCGCTGGCCGAGCTGTCCGGTGGCGGCCGGAGCACGCGGCCGGGGTCGCCGACGTCCACCTGACGGGCGGTCGGGGTCGCCGGGCGCGGCGGGTCTGTCGGGCTGTCGGGCTCGCAGGGCTCGTCGGGCGCGTGCGGTTCGCCGGGTGCGTGCGGCTCGTACGGCTCGCCGGAAACTGATCGGCCGGGTGCTCCGTGGGGGAGCACCCGGCCGATTGCCGTGTCGTGGCCGACCGTTGCGGGCCGTTCCGTTCCCGGGGCGCTGCTGGGGCCCGGCGGGCGCCGTGGGCGGCGCGGGGCGTCGCGGGGCGGTGCAGGGCGGCGCTCAGGGCGCGTCGGGCGCCGTGGGGACCGGCTACCGGGGCGTGCGGCCGGCTCCGGAGGCGAGCTCCTTGGCGGCCTCGGTGAGGTCCTTCGCGGTGTCGATGGCGCGCCAGTAGACGCCCTGCGGCAGCTGGTAGCCGGCCAGCCGCTTGCCGCGGGCCAGCTGCGGGAACGTCGTCCGCTCGTGGTCGCCGACGTCCGGCAGCAGTTCGGTGAACTCCGGGGCGAACACGTACAGGCCCGCGTTGATGAGGAAGGGGGAGGGCGGGGCCTCGATGAAGTCCAGCACGTTGCCGAACTGGTCGGTCTCCACGGCGCCCCACGGAATCCGCGGCCGGGCCAGCGCCAACGTCGCGACGGCACCCCGCTCGTGGTGGAAGGCGGCCATGTCGCGCAGGCTGAACCTGGTCCAGATGTCGCCGTTGGTGGCGTACCAGGGCTCGTCCGGCCGGGGGAGCGCCTTCGCCGCGTACTTGAGCCCGCCGCCGCGCCCGAGCGGTTCGGCCTCGACGACGGTGCGGACCCGCAGCGGCAGGTCGGCCTTGTCGAGCCACTCCTCCAGCACGTCGGCGAGGTGCCCGCAGGAGATCACCACGTCGGTGACGCCCTCGGAGGCGAGCCAGGCCAACTGGTGGCCCAGGATCGGCGTACCCGTCCCCGGGATCTCGACGAGCGGCTTCGGGCGGTCGTCCGTGTAGGGCCGCAGCCGCGAGCCCTGGCCGCCGGCCAGGATGACGGCCTGGGTGACGACGGCCTGCTGGGGATTGGGGGGCTGCGGAGCCTGCGGGGGCGTGGTGTCAGCGGTCATGCCTGCACAATAGGCGTGCGCCGCCGGTCGCCCGCAGTGGTGGTGACGTCAGCCGGTGATTCCCGAGGCGAACGAGCCGTCACAGACCGGGCGGGCGAAGGAACGGGCGCGCTGGACGTCCCCCTGGTACTTGCGCACCGCCGCCTTGCCCAGCTCGGTGGCGAGCGTGCTGCAGTACGGCGTCAGCGCCGGCTGCTCGCGCATCGAGCGCTCCAGCAGGTCCAGTGCGGTACCCGGGTTGTGCGCGCGCAGGTCGTCCAGCAGGGCGACGCGCAGTGCGTCCTGCGGCGCGAGCCCCTCCGGCGCCTTGCCGGTGGAGGCCCGCCCGATGCCGGCGCCGTCCCCGCTGGACGCCGCCACGACCTGCTGGTCCAGGCCCGTCGGCGGAGCCCACGGCACCCTGGTCACGGCGAGGGTGCCGGTGGTCACCAGGACCACGGGCAGGGTGAGGGCGATGGTCTGGCCGATGCGGCGAACTAGCTGCTTCACGCTCAGGAGAGTAGCGCCGGGTACGCGCCGGATCGCCCTCCGTTACACCATCGAGTGACACCGTGTCCCGGTTCGTCCCTTCGCCGTGTTGACGAAGGCGCGTCGGGCCCGTGGACCGACGGCGGAACCGCGACGGAGCCCCGCCGGACCGTGTGGTCCGACGGGGCTCCGTCCTGCGCCCTTCCCCGCCCGGCGGATCGTCCGCCCGGCGGGTGGTGGCTCAGTTGCTCAGGCGGGCACCGGTGCTGGTGGAGAACACGTGGGTCTCGTTGGCGATCGGCACGACGTGGATGGTCTCGCCGCGCGCCGGGATCTGGCGGCCGTGGACGCGGACGACCAGGTCCTTGTCCTCGCCGCCGATCTTGGTGGTGCCGTACACGAAGCCGTCCGAGCCGAGCTCCTCGACCACGTTCACGGTGACCGCGACGCCCTCGATGCCGCCGCCCGGGACGATCTCGAAGTGCTCCGGGCGGATGCCGACGGTCACGGTCTTGTCGGTGCCGGCGCCGGACAGGTCCTCGCGGGAGATGTTGACGACCGAGCCGCCGAACTTCACGCCGCCGTCGACCAGCGGCACCTCGACCAGGTTCATCGCGGGCGAGCCGATGAAGCCGGCCACGAAGAGGTTGGCGGGCTTGTCGTACATGTTGCGCGGGGTGTCGACCTGCTGGAGCAGGCCGTCCTTCAGCACCGCGACCCGGTCGCCCATGGTGAGCGCCTCGGTCTGGTCGTGGGTGACGTACACGGTGGTGATGCCCAGGCGGCGCTGGAGGCCGGCGATCTGGGTACGGGTCGAGACGCGGAGCTTGGCGTCGAGGTTCGACAGCGGCTCGTCCATCAGGAAGACCTGCGGCTCGCGGACGATCGCGCGGCCCATCGCGACACGCTGGCGCTGACCGCCGGAGAGCGCCTTCGGCTTGCGGTCCAGCAGCGCGGTGAGGTCGAGGATCTTCCCGGCCTCCTCGACCTTGGCGCGGATCTCCGCCTTGTTGACGCCGGCGATCTTGAGCGCGAAGCCCATGTTCTCCGCGACGGTCATGTGCGGGTACAGCGCGTAGTTCTGGAACACCATCGCGATGTCCCGGTCCTTCGGCGGCAGGTGCGTCACGTCGCGGTCGCCGATGCGGATCGCGCCGCTGTTGACGTCCTCCAGACCGGCCAGCATGCGAAGGCTGGTCGACTTGCCGCAGCCCGAGGGGCCGACCAGGACGAGGAACTCCCCGTCCGCGATGTCCAGGTCCAGCGCGTCCACGGAGGGCTTGTCGGCCCCGGGGTAGACACGGGTCGCCTTGTCGTACGTCACAGAAGCCATGGCTGTGCTCTCCTTCACCGGCAGGAACGTGCCGGACGATCCGAGTAAAGGGTGGATGTCGTGCCGCCGCCCCGCCCACTGGTCTGAACCACTGAGCGCACCGGCTCCCGGTGACGCTACCTGGGCCCCCGCTGCTTGTCAGCCCCCGGCCATCCCGTTTTCGGCATCGGTTCCATCACACCCGCCCACCCCCACCCGGCCCCGGCCGTCCCCCGGATATGCCAGCACCGCCCCACCCCCGCCCGGTAGACTTCCCCCGGTGCCGCCGTGACCACGTCGCGGACGGTCACCATGCCTCCTTAGCTCAGCTGGCCAGAGCACCGCTCTTGTAAAGCGGGGGTCGTCGGTTCGAACCCGACAGGGGGCTCCAGGGCAAAGGCGCCAGAAGGGCCAGTTCACCGGGGCGATCCGGTGAAGCTGGCCCTTCGTCGTTGGTGTGGTGCTACACGGTCCGTGCCACGGGCGTGCCAGAAGCGCGCAGTGGTCCTTGAGATGGCGAACGGGCTTAGCGTGTGGTCATGGACAGCCCCCTCAAGGATGAGTTGCACGCTGCACTTTTACGGATCAAGAAGCAGCGGACAGAGCTCCGGCGCCTGGAGTACGCCCTCGCGAAGCAAGCGCGGGACGCAACGGCCCGCGCTCTACTCGCCGGAATGGCCCCGGAAGAGATCTCGGCCGCAACTGGATACAGCCTTCAGACCGTTGAGCGGTGGCAGGGTTCGGTACAGGCTGTTCAGTTGCACCATGCTGCTCAGGCGGCGCGCTGGGAGCGAACCTCTCCTCCACAGGGGCAGCGTCTTGGTCGTCGGGAGCGCGCCCGCCTTCGGCGCCTTCGCGTTCTTGGCTCAGAGGTCGACTACGAGGCTCAGGTGTCGCTGTGGAGCAAGCGAAAGCGTAGACGCTGATGTGATCTAGGCCACTATGGATCTTGTGTTACGCGCGCGCGCCCGGGCGTGCGCGCGCAATGCAGCGAAGGTTGGATTCGGATGATCAAAGTCCGGTTTTCGCGCCCGCCCTGACGGTCAATCTGGTGCTTAGATGCTGCCCAATGCCAAGGGCTCCCATCGACCAGCGCCTCCTACAGCAATTGGTCGAGGGAGCCCACGAGTAAGCCCTAGGGAGGCCTACATGTCCGGAAAGACTAGGCGACTCAATAGCGCGATGCGCAGGCGCCCAGGGAAATGGGGAGCTGCCGACGGACGCCAGCTGTTCCATGGTCTGGCCCGTTCAGCGGCGCTCAGCTTCGTCACGGGCGCGAGTGGCGCACTCGGTGCGCTTATGGTCCAGCTCATCGTGCAGTAGCTCGGCTGCCGGGATTGAGGGCATGCCGCCTGGCTTGTCCAGGTCGGCATGCCCTAGTCGAGGGGCGTATCCGTCTCTTTGAGAGCCCGGCGGACCGCTTCGCCCATGCGGTCGGCGATGGCGCGGTCGCGGTCGCTGGTCATGTGCTGGTAGATCAGCGCGGCTCGGGTGGTGCTGTGCCCCATCCGGGTCATGAGCTCGCGGGTGCTGGCCCCATTCTGCGAAGCCAGGGTGTTGCCGGTATGGCGCAGGTCGTGGAAGTGCGCATCGGCCGAGACGCCAGCCTTCGCCTTGGCCGCGGTCCAGTCGTCGCGGAAGTTGCTCCGCCGAAGCCGGCCGCCGCGGGGGCCGACGAAGAATCCACCGTCCGGTCCGTCGGCTGCGTGCAGTTCCAGGTGCCTCTCCAGTTCTGGCACGACCATGGCCGGGAAGGCCACCGGACGGAAGCCGGCCCGGCTCTTGGGTGCCTTTGTGATCAGCCTGCCGCTGTTCAGCTCGGCCTGGTTCCGGCGGACCCAGAGGACCCGGGCTGCCAGGTCGACGTCCCGCCGGCGGAGCGCGGCCAGCTCGCCGAAACGGAGCGTGGTGAACGCGGTCAGCAGCACGAGCGCCCGCCACTGCGGCTGGATGGCGGCGGCCACGGCGTACACCTCGGGAACGCTCAGGACGGGCCGCTCCGGCACGTCGTAGGTGTCGGCGCCCTTGATCCGGCACGGATTCCGCTTGACCATCCCGTCGTCGACGGCGGTCGTCATGATGCTTCGCAGCAGCTGGTACGCCTTGACGACGGTGGGCTCACCAACGCCGACTTCCAGCAGCCTCGTTCGCCAGGTGCGCACCCGGGGAGGCGTGATGTCCGAGACGAGCCGTGCGCCGAACGTCGGCTGGATGTGCAGCCTGAGAACGCCCTCGTACCGCTCCCGGGTGGTGTCCTCCAGGTCCCGTTCCTTGAGCCACCTGTCCGCGAAGCCGCCGAACACCACCTTGCCGGCGTCCGGGTCGGACCACTCGTCGGTGACGATGCTCGCCTCGATCACGGAGAGAGCGATCTCGGCGTCCGTCTTGGTCTCGTACGTCTCCTCGGCAGGCCGGATCTGACCGGTGAGCGGGTCGCGGTAGCGCGCCTGCCAGCGACCGGACTTCAACTGGCGTACCGAACCGAAGCGCCGGCGGTTGCCCTTGCTGTTGGCCATCACGCCACCTTCCGCAGAGGCCGCCGCCGGGCGGTCACCGGCTGAACGGTGCGCTCGGCGATGTACGCGGCGAGGGCGGTCTCCGGGATGCGGACGTGGCGGCCGACCTTGACGAACGTGATGCGGCGTTCGGCGACCAGGCGACGGGGGAAGCGTTCCCCGCTGGTCTCCCAGGTGCCGAGTACTTCGGCGGCTTCCTGCACGGTCAGCAGGCGTTCCATGCGATCTCCCCCTCTTCCTGCGCGAGTTGTGCGCGCAGCTCCTGGCGGTCGGTGGTGTGGCGGTCGTGCAGCTCGCGGGCGATGGCGGCGGCGAGCATGGACTCGCCTGGGGTGTTGCCGGAGCCGGCGAAGGTCCAGTGGGCGACGACGAGGGTCTCCGCCTCGGGCAGGTCGTCGAGGTCCGGGAGGCCGGCGGCGAGAAGGCGCTCGCGCAGCTCCTGGCGGGCCTGTTCGGCGCGGTGGTCGGCGCGGACCTGGCGGAGGGCGCCGAGCGTCGTCGAGTAGGTGGGCGACTTGGACGAGAAGTGGCCGCGGAAGCCGAGCATGTGGGACCAGTGGGCGAGCAGCCGGTCCGGGTAGTGCGGGTCGAGGTCCCAGCAGGCTTCGATCAGGCGGCGGGTGTGGTCCGGCAGGTCGTGGCGGTCGAGTTCGTGGCGCTCAAGGATTCGGCGGTCCACGGATTCGGTCGTTTCGGCGGACTTGGTGGCGTATTTGGCGACGTAGGAGGCCACGGCCTGTTCGCTGATCTCGCCGGTCGCGAAGGCGCCGATCGGGCGGACGTCGACCTGTGTGCCCCACTGGAGGACGCGGGCGGGCCGGTCGCCGCCGGCGGCCAGCGGGATGCCGACGCGGCGGGCGGCGGTACGGATGGAGGCACTGAGCAGGGCGAGAGTGGCCCAGGCGGGCGGCGGGGTGTCGGCTCCGTCGGGGCCGTCGATGCGGATGACGGCGTGGAAGTGGACGGCGCCGCGGCGCTGGTACTCGGCGACCTTGCCGAAAGAGATCTTCGCCCGTTCCTTGAAGTCCCGTTGGGTGAGGCCGGCCATCTTCGCCATGGTCCGGAACAGGTAGATGGTGAAGCGCCGCCACAAGTCGGGGGCGTGATTGTTCCAAAGGACGGCGTGCGCGTAGTCGTAGGTATCCGGGTCGAGCGGGGTGCCCAGGAGCGGTGAGCCCTTGGGGTGGGCGGCGCCGCAGCGGCAGGTGCCGGAGTCGGGCCGGTTGTGGACCGGGCCGAAGGACGGGGCGGTCAGCGTGGCGAATACCCGGGGGTGGGAGCGGACGGTGGCCGGCACTCCCTTGGCCTGGTCCCCGGCGAGCCCGGCGCGGATCAGGTGGTAGGTGTCGGCGGCGTAGGTGCGGGCGCAGGAGGGGCAGCGGGAGGCCCGGCGGTTGCCGCAGGCGATCTTGAGCCGGTGGCCGGGCTCGTGGTCGGTCGAGTACCGGTGCCAGACAGCGCCGGTCGGGCCGTGGGTGAGGGTGCGGAAGCCCTGAAGGTGGATGGGGTTGGCGCAGCCGCCCGTGCGGCGGATCTGCTCGTTCAGTTCGGGCAGGTCGCCCCGGGCGGCGAGCCTGGCGAGGTCCGCCAGAGCAAGTCCGTCCGGGGCGGCCTGGGTGGTGATGGGCAAGCGGGTCACCTTCAGAGCTGGGCCGGGACGGCGGGGGCGGCGCGGCGGGTGACGGTGCCAGCGCCCTGGCAGGTGCGGCACGCGGCGTGGAGGGTGGCGCGGGTGCCGTCCGGGAGGCGGGTGCCGGTGGCGATGGCGGCGCGGGCGAAGCCGTCGCAGTCGGGGCAGATCCGGGCCGGGGCGTGGTGGTGCTGGGGCATGATGGTGCTCTCCTTCGTGGGCTTCGGTTCGGGAAGGGGTTGCGGCTCCGGGGCGGCGGGATGCTTGGCGGCTTTTGCCGCCCCGGAGCCGGTCAGCGCCGACGTGCGGTGCGGCCGTCGGGCTTGCGGGCGTACATGTCGCGGTCGGCGGCGGACAGCGCTTCGGTGAGCAGGAGCGCGGCCGGGTGCGAGGCGCCGACGGAGGCCCCGACCGGGAGCAGGGCGCCGGCGTATGGGACCGGTTCGCGCAGTGAGGCGCGCAGGTCGGGCAGCCGGTGGGCGGAGTCGAGGACGACGGCGGCGAACTCGTCCCCGCCGAGGCGGGCGGCCAGGCCGTGGGAGTTGCACCAGTGGGTGAGCCGGTCGGCGGTGGCGGCGAGGACGGCGTCCCCGGCGGCGTGGCCGTGGGTGTCGTTGACGGCCTTGAAGTCGTCCAGGTCGATCAGGAGGACGGTCACGCGCTCGGGGCGGGAGCGGATCAGCCGTTCGGCGCGGGCGGTGAAGCCGTCGCGGGTGAGCAGGCCGGTGATCGGGTCGCGGCGGGCGTGGGCGAGTCGGCGGTGGAGCCAGGTGCCGTGGGCGCTCCAGCCGACGAGCGGAACGCCGGCGAGGGCGAGAACTGGGGCGAGGTCCATGTGCGGGGTCCTTACGGTGCGGGTTGCGGACCCTGGGGCGGTGGGATGCTTGGCGGCTTGTCCGCCCCGGGGCCGGTCAGAGGCCGAGGGACTGTGCGCGGGTGGCGGCCCGGTCGAGCAGGTGGTGGATGTCCGCTTGGCGGGTGGTGGGGCGGTCGTTGTACTGGTCGGGGGAGGTGACGGGACGTCCGGTGGCGTGGAGGACTTCCATCACCTGGACGCGGGCCCAGGTGATGGTGGCCGGCGATCCGTAGCCGTGGGTGAGGACGGCGGCCTGGGCGCCGAGGAGGCAGACCCGGCCGGTCGGGTCCCACAGGGTGCCCTGCAACCAGCCGAAGGTGGCGATGTAGCGGGAGGTCAGCCGGAGGTGGTCGGCGACGCTCACAGGGATGGGCCGGGCGGGGCGGTCGGTGAGGCGATCCAGCAGGGTCGGCCGGGGCGTCGGGTAGCCGGCGTTCCAGGGCTGGATGGTGGAGCCGAGGGGGCACACGTAAGGGACGGTCGGCCGTGCGGCGGCGGGAAGGCCGGCCAGGTAGCGCTCGATCTCGGCGGCCAGGGCGGCGCCCTCGGGGCTGAGGGCGACGGAGCGGGGCAGCAGGAGGGCGGCGGTCACGGCCGGCCGTGCTGGGTGTCGTTGACGACCTGGACGCCGGTGCGGGTGGTGCCGTCGATGAGCGGGGCGACGAAGGTGTCGGCGAGGTAGAAGCCGAAGAGGCCGATCACGACGGCGACCCAGAGCCGGACGCCGAGGAAGCGGATCGCGGCCCACGCGGCGACGCCGAGGACGAGGACCAAGGGCAGGGTGAGAGTCATGGCGAAGCTCCTGTCAGCGGACGGTGCAGCGGTGGGTGCGGGCGGCGATCTCGGCGGCGGCGCGCGAGTCGTACTCGGCGGAGAAGCCACAGCGCGGGGCGGTGCAGACGGCGCTGTGCTTCTCGCGGCCCCGGCCGTCGTAGTGGGTGGCCACGTGGACCGGGCCGATGCGGATCACGTTGCGGGGGCGGATCGGGCGGGGCATCGGGACCTCCTGTCGGGTCAGGTGAGCTGGGCGGCGATGGCGGCGGCGAACTGCGGCGGGACTCCGAGGCGGGCGCGCAGGGTGTCGGTGTCGATCGGCTCGCCGGTTCGGGCGCGGTGGTCGTCGGCGACCTTGCGGGCGTGGTCGACCAGCGCGGCGGGCAGGGCGGGTGTCGACGGTGCGGGTGCCGGGGCGGGTGCGGGCGGGAGGCTGGGCACCTCGTCGGCGACCGGCAGCGGCTCCGGGGTGGGCGCCGGTTCGGGCTCCGGCACGGCGGCCGGCTGCTCGTAGACGGGCGGTTCGTCGTCGAGGAGGGGCGGGGCGGTGGCGGGCTCCCGGTTGCCATGGGCGAGGAGCGTGCCGCCGAAGAAGGCGAGGGCAGGCCACCCGGCGACGAGGATGCGAAGCCAGGTCGGGACGTGGCCCAGGTCGAGCAGTCCGGCGGTGGCCACGTTGGCGCCGAGCGAGGCGACCAGGGCGATGGCGAACCACGTCCAGGCGGCGTGGGCCGGTTCGGCGGCGGCGCGGAGCATCCGCATGCGGCGCCAGGCGGCGACCAGCAGCAGGTCGACGGAGACCGGGTAGGCCCACGCCTTCCACCCGTGCTGGCCGGCCGCTGCGGCGAGGTCGTGCAGGTGGGCGAACGACAGGGCACCGGCGATGGCGGCCTGGATCAGTACGGCGTCGGGGCGGGGCAGACGCATCGTTGCTCCTCCTCCAGAGATCGGGCCGGGCCGGGCGCTGCGGGATCGCCCGGCCCGGGCGTGGGGTCAGCTCTCGGTGCGGCGCTCGTGCCAGAAGATGGAGTCGTCGAGCGACTTCCACATCGCGTGTTCGGCCTGCACGAAGTCCGCGTTGGTCCGCTCGATGTCCTCGGCCGTGCCGTGGTCGATCGCGTGGTTCACGGCGGCCGCAGCGGCGTTGCGCCTGCCGTGGGCGGCCTCGTAGACCTTGTGTGCTGTCAACTGCCGCTCGGTCAGGGAGTCGCGGTGACGGTCGGACGGGGGCTCGGGGCTCTTGCGGCTGAACAGACCCATGGCGGGCTCCTTCTGGGAGTTCGGGGCATGACGGGGTAGGGACATGGCGCGGGAGACGGTCACGCCGACCGGGGGAGAGGTGGCTACTCGGTGGCCGGGGCCGGGGCGAAGTGCGGCGGCGCCGAGGGCATCGGCGGGACGGCCGGGACCGGCGCGACCACGGGCCGGAAGCGCTCCAGGCCCGCCAGCACGGGAGTGAGGTGCGCGGTGCTGCGGCAGATCTCGGCGGCGCGGGCGAGGGAGAGGTGCGGGGTGCGGATACGGGACCAGCCGCCGGAGGCGTCCCCGGCAACCGCTACACCCGGCATGTCCGGCGCGATCTGCGTGGCGGCCAACACCGCCTCCGGGGAGACGTCACCGAGGCCCATCTCGGCCGTAGGACGGTCGTTGACCCGGTGGACGACCCGGCCCGACAACTGGGCGCGGAGCATGGTCGCACCCTTGCCCAGCTCCGAACCGAAGCGCTGACCGCACGCCTCCACGAACATCCCCGCACCCCGGCCGAGTTGGGCCAGCCGGATCAGCTGGGTGACCATGTGGTCGCGCTTCTCCTCGTCCTTGCGGGTGGCGACGAGGAACAGCTCCGCCACCTCGTCGACGAGGAGGATCACCGGCACCGGCCGCAGCTTGGCCGGCAGGCCCCAGATGTCCGAGGTGATCTCGTGCGAGGCCGCCGACCCGGCGAGGCCCTGGTGGTGGCGGAGCAGGTCGTAGCGCTCCTCCATCATGTCCACCAGCGCATCGAGCAGGGCGCCGGCGGACTGCGGGTCGGTGGCCAGCGCCGACAGCCGCGGGGCGAACGGCGCCTGCTCGACGCCTCGCTTGCAGTCGATCCCGACCAGCGCCACGTCCAGCTGGGCGAGTTGGCTGATCAGATTGCGGATGTAGACGGACTTGCCGGACAGCGTGGCACCCAGGGTGAGCGCGTGCGGCACGGCGCGGTAGTCCCGGACGAAGGCCGTCCCGTCCTCCCGCATCGCCACCGGCACGACCAGGTTCCCGACCGGCCGGCGGCGCGGCATCCGTACCCGTCGCAGCACGTCGAAGCCCGTCATCCGCAGCTCCACCACACCGGGCTGGACGATGCTCACATGCACGCTGTGCACGCCCCAGGCATGCCGCAGGCGCTCCGCCGAGGCGGCCACATCCGCCGGCTCCTGGCCCGGCGCCAGCCGGAGACGAAGCCGCAGCCCGGTCGTGGTCGGCCGGACCCGGCGGATGCGCGGCGGCACCGGCCGAACCTCCCGGCGCGTGGTCGCCCGGGTCACTAACACCCGCAGCCGCGACGGTGGCACGGTCAGCCCGCAGGCGTCCATCGTGCTGGCGTACGTGGCCGACACCCGCGCCGCCGTGACCGGCAGGCCGATCGCCGACCAGTACAGCGCCGGAGCCTTCACCCGCGCGAGCGCGGCACCACCAGCGGCGGCGGCGACCGGAACGGCCACCTCGGCGAAGACCTGCACCCCCGACGACACGGCCGTCAGCCCTGAACCGGAACGAGCGAGGTGACCGCCGCCGCGCGGAACGAAATCCCGTGCCGCTTCTGGCCGTTGAACTCGTTCTCCCAGTCCCGCGCCTTCAGCCCGGTCAGCACCACCGGCATACCGAGGGTCAGCCCCTCCGAGATGCCGGTCTCCGGCACGGACACGGTGTAGAGGTTCGCCTCACCCTCGTCCGCGATCGTCAGCCCGACGGTCATCATCCGGGCACCCGTCTCCTTGTCGACCGCGATCTCCCCGGTCTGCCGGTTCACCACCTTCGGCGCCGGCGGGACCGCGACGAACACGAACGCGGTGGAGGTGTCGACCTTGAAAACGGCCATGGCGGCGTCTCCTCTAGATGAGGTGATCTCCTGCACTCATGTACAGGAGTGATGAGTAGAAGAGTGCAGGACTCCTGTACATGAGTCAACCCGCCGCGAGAAAGAATCTCGGGGCGGGTTGGGTGAGTTGAGCGAGCGTCAGTCGCGCGCGGCGAACCGGTAGTCGAGAACGAACTGGTCAGCGGCCATGACGGTGTCGCAGACCTCGACCACTCGGCCGGCCGCGGTGAGGGCGTCGCGGACGAGATGGATCACGGGGGAACCGGGGCTCAGAGCCAGGGCAGCCGTCTCGGGCTTGGTCGCCAGCCGGGCCCGCACCGTCTCCACGAATTCCGCGAGCACATGCCCGTGCTCCTCCAGCCGGGCGTAGATGCCGCCACCGCCGGGGTTCTCGGCGAACACCTCGGGGATGTCCTTGACCACGTCCCACGGCAGGTACGAGGTGGCTTCCTCGGTCGGCACCCCGTCGCGGAAGTAGCGGCGCTTGCGGGCGAGCACCTGGGCGCCGGCGGGCACGTCCAGGCGCTCGGCGATCTCCGGGGGAGCCTCGGTCGGGCCGACGAACAGCACGGTCACGGACGGGACGCCGCCGGACACCTCGGCCTCGGCGAGGTAGGCCGCCTTGCCGGCGTTGCGGTGGGCACGGCGAAAGCGGTCTGAGGACTTGCGCTGCACCGGCGGGCGGGAGCGGACGAAGGAGCCGCGGCCGTGGTGCGTCTCGATCAGCTGGGAGGTCCGGAGCTCCGCGATCGCCTTGCGGACCGTGCCGGAGGCCACGCCGTACCGCTGCATCAGCTCAGCCTCGCTGGGCACGGCCGCGCCGGGAGCGAGCGTCCCCGATTTGATCTGAGCGGCGAGATCATCCGCGATCTGCAGGTACTTCGCCTTGGCCGAGGAGGCCACGTCATCACTCGCCATAGTCCTTTGGGGCTCCTATTCTCCTGTACATGAGTACCAGCCCCGCATTGCAAGTTACAACGCCTCTTCACTCGGTGTCGGTGGCCGGCGCTGTCGTACGCGAGGACGGACGGGTCCTGGCCATCCGGCGAGCCGACAACGGCACCTGGGAGCCCCCGGGCGGAGTGCTAGAGCTGACGGAGACCGTCGAGGACGGCGTACGCCGGGAGATCTACGAGGAGACCGGGATCAAGGTCAGCGTCGAACGGCTCACCGGCGTCTACAAGAACGTGACCCGCGGGATCGTAGCCCTGGTTTTCCGCTGCCACCCCGAAGGCGGCGCCGAGCAGCTGTCCGATGAGTCCACGGCGGTCGACTGGCTCACCCCGGCCGAAGTGGCCGACCGCATGGGCGAGGTCTACGCCGTGCGCATGCTGGACGCCCTTCGCGGCGACGCGGCCCCGAGCATCCGGACTCACGATGGCCGGCACCTCCTGGGCGAGCCGGCGGCGAGCTGATCAGCGACCAGTCTGGACGGTCACATATGTGACGGACCTCCAACCAGCAGGTTCAGCGGATCGGGTGGGGTGATGGAGGGGGCTGTTACGACTTTCGTTACTTCATCAAGGGCGCGCATGGCGCGCCAGCGCGCGGCCCGGCCGCTCGCCGCCGCTCCTGTCTTCGCCCCGCGCCGGCGGCGGCCGGCCGCGCAAGGCGTCGGGCCGAAGGAGATGGGCTCGGGCTACTGCCGGCGGTGGCTGGTGACGGGCTCCTCCGCGGTTTTACCCACCTCCCTGGCTCGGGGCCCGCGTCGAGCAAGAACGGGGGGCCACTCGGCCAAATTGCGGTCAGGCCCAAAAGCCCTGACCGAGTCGCAACAGCTTACGGCCCCCCGATCATGCTCGACCCCAAACCAGGCAGGACACCGGCCAAAACCGCTCCCCCGCCCTGCGTGTCTGTTTCCGCCTAGTCAGCCACGACATACCACTGCCGCATGTCCGGGTCGAACTCGTCCGGGCCCTCAGTTAGAGGCACAAATCCATTTCGTGTGGCCATGTGCTCGCTAGCGCGATTTCGTAGATCAATGCGACACACGATGAGCGTGCTCTGGTCTCCAGATCGTTCAACCGCGTCATTGAGTGCTCTATCGCAGAGCTCATCGGCCATGTGCCCGCCACTTCCGCGCCACTCCAATGCCACGCCCATTGCTGCCAGCAATCGAATCGGCCCGACGTAGCCGCCCAACGCTGTCCGAAGCCAGCTGTCATAGTCAGGCGCTGGGAGCATGTGGGCAGCCGCGGCAGCGAGCTGGCCCTCTGCTGACACGGCTACACACACGCGTGAATCATCTGCTCGCCCAGGCACTGCCAGAGGTGGTGCCTTCTCATGGAACCACTTTTGAACGATCAGTTCCCAGGGGCGGGGGTGAGGGACTGGTTTCTTGCGCCTGAAGGCTGAAGCGGGCGCTGGCTTGGTGCAGGTGAAGGTCTCAAGACGCTGTCGATCAGTTGCATCGGCCAAGCGCCAGACCAGATCGTTCAACCGCGCGACCGCACCTTACGCCGAGCTAGCTGGCCAGTTTGAAAGTGGCGTCGAAGTTCTGCGGCGGCTTCCTGAGACATCGGCGCTTTCAGCCGGCGGTCGTACGTGTCGACATCCATAGCTTGGTCAGCCGTGGCGGACGGGACAGCTCCGATCACAGGCCTACTGCTCTGCGCCACAGTAAGCATTCGAGTGACGTGTGCTGCGAGCGTGTTTGTCGTGGGTAGGCCGACTCGGATCTGGCCAGCACCATTCCCACTACTTAGCGTCATCGTCTGCGGTGTCACCGAGATCACTCCCCCCTGTCTTGTCGTAGGTCTCAGCCGTGCGTTGCAGGACGTCGATCAGCTCCTGCAGCCGGGCACGTGAGAGTAGGTATCGTCCCAGAGTCTCCACTCGGAGAGAACCCATCTCACGTAGGCGCTGTTCCATCTGTGTGGGCGTCCCGTTGAGAACAGGTGGTTCCACCTGCCCAATCGTGAGGTAGATCGAGTCAGGCTGACCACCGGTGTCTGGCAGGCCTACCGATGCAAGGAACTGGTTGGCGGGGCGAGCGAGCTGGTCAGTGTTGTGCCAAGCCAGGTCGATCGCAAAACGGCTGTCGGGGCTAGGCTCGGGCGCGGTCACACCAACAGTGTGCCACCGGCGGGTGGGACCTACTCGCTGTCTGCAAAGCTGGCGCGTGACAGATCGCGACTACATGGTATCGCGCATCATATTTGGTCACTTTATGTAGTCGGCTGTGAGCGACTTAGTCGTTCTCGGTTTGGTGGTGGGCGCAGCTGGTCGTGCCACAGGCGTGCCAGATAGGGCGGTACGTCACGGTCAGTCGCGGGTGCCAGCGGTGTGGCGGCCGGACACTGGGCAGGCAGGGCGAGCCGCAGGCCGGAGCAGGTGCCGCACGCCAATCCTTGTAAAGCGGGGGTCGTCGGTTCGAACCCGACAGGGGGCTCCAGTAGCGAACGCCCCGGACCAGTGCGGTCCGGGGCGTTCGGCGTTCCCGGGTCGGCGCGGGCCGTTCCGCCGGGGGCTCTGCGCGCCCGGGTCAGTGGGACCGGGAGGCCTGGGCGCCTGTGCCGGAGCGGAGTTGGCGCAGGGTCCAGGTGGTGGTGGGTTCGGTGAGGTGGGCGGTGTGGGTGGTGAAGAGTTCGGCGGCGCGGCGGTAGGAGAGGCGGGCGCGGCCGGTGTGGGGGCAGCGGTCGGTGGCGGGGGTGGTCGCGGGGGCGCGGCGGTCGGTGAGGAAGAGCGGGCCGGTGGTGCGGCCGGCGAGGAGCAGGGGGAGCAGGCGGGCGGTCCCGGCCTGCCAGCGGAGGGGCGGGGCGGACGGGAGGGTGCGGCGGCGGGGGAGGTCGAGGTCGTCGGCGTCGAGGGCGAGGACGGTCTCGATGGCGGCGCCGCTCTCGTGCAGCAGGTGCCAGAGGACCTGTTCGCGGAGTGGGGCCCGGAGGGCGAAGAGGGCGCGCAGCTGGTCGGCGGTGAGCGGGGCGGGGCCGTCGGCGGTGGCGGGGAGGGTGTGCGGGCGCAGGTCGGTGGTGGGGTCGGTGCGGATCCAGCCGTGGGCGCGCCACCAGGTCACGGCGGCGCGCAGGGTGGAGAGTTCGCGGTTGAGCGTGCGCGGGTCGGTGCCGGTGGCGCGGTGGGTGGCGGCGGCCCGGAGGCGGGCGGGGGCGTCCGGGTGGTCGAGCAGGGCGAGGGGGAGGACGGGCGGCCGGGCGCGGCGGCGTCCGGGGCCGGTGGGGGCGGGGCGGTCGGCGAGCGCCCAGGCCCAGGTGTCGAGGGCGATCCGGTAGATGCGGCGGGAGGCGGCGCCGAGGCCGGCGGCGGCCAGGTAACGCTCGACGGCGACGGCGTACTCGACGGGCTGGGGGCTCTCCACGGGAACGGTTCTTCTTTCCGCAGTAAACGACATCTGGGGCAGGGGTTCAAGAATAGCCAGTTGCTGCAGTAAACAGCAGGCCGGGGTGATGAATTGGGGGCATTTACTGCGGCAGGACCAGTCCGTCGAAGAATTGATGCGGAAAGGCTCAACTTTTCCTCCGGAAACCCTTGTTCGCGGCTCTTCGGCGGGGGCAGACTTGCCGCCCATGGCAGTGGACACGGAGCAGGTTCCGTCGCGCAGGCAGCGGTCGGGCGGGCGTCTCGCCGTGCTGGGCGAGCGCGATTTCAGGTGGTTCTTCGTCGGGTACGCGACGTCGTTGTTCGGCTCCTCGATGGCACCGGTGGCGGTCGCCTTCGCGGTGCTCGACGGCGGCGGGGGCGGGACCGACCTGGGGTGGGTGATGGCGGCCCGGATCCTGCCGATCGTGCTGGTGATGCTGGTCGGCGGAGTGGTCGCCGACCGGCTCGGCAGCCGGCGGGTGATGCTGGTGGCGGACGTGCTCCGCTGCGGGGTGCAGGGGGTGTTCGCGGCGGCGCTGGCGGCGGGGCACGCGCCGGTCTGGGTGATGGTCGGGCTGGTCGCGCTCTGGGGGCTCGGCGAGGGCGTGTTCCTGCCGGCACTCGGGGCGCTGGTGCCTGCACTGGTCGCCCGCAAGGAGCGTCTTCCGGACGCCAACGCCCTGCTGGGGCTGGCTCGTTCGGTGTCCACGGTGGCCGGCCCGGCCACGGCGGGCGTGGTGGTGGCGGCGTACGGCCCGGCGGCGGTGCTGCTGGTCGACGCGGTCACGTACGGCGTCGGCGCGCTGGCGCTGGCCCGGCTCGGGGTGGCCGCACCGGAGGAGCCGGGGGAGCCGGAGTCGATGCTGGCGGACCTGCGCGAGGGGTGGTCGGAGTTCCGCTCCCGGCCGTGGCTCTGGGTCACCACGGTCCAGATGGCGTTCTTCAACCTGCTGGTCTGGGCGCCCTTCCTGGTGCTCGGCCCGCTGACCGCGCAGCGGGCGCTCGGCGGCGCGCGCGGGTGGGGCCTGGTGATGGGCGTGTACGGGGCCGGCGCGGTGCTGGGCGGCCTGCTGATGCTGGGCCGCAGGCCGGTGCGGCCGCTCGCGGTGGCCACGGCGGCGACCCTCGGCTGGGCGCTGCCCTCGGCGGCCCTCGCGGCGGGTCTGTCACTGCTCTGGACGGCGGCGGCGGCGCTGGTGGCCGGGGTCGGCTCGGCGGTCTGCGGGGCGCTGTACAACTCCACGATGCAGCGCTGGGTGCCGGCCGACGTCCTCGCCAGGGTCACCGCGTTCGGCGGGCTCGGCGCGTTCGTACTCGGGCCGCTCGGCCTGGCGGCGGCCGGCCCGTTGGCGGACCGGGTGGGTGCGGCGTCCGTGCTCGGGTTCGGCGCGCTGTGGCAACTGGTCGCGGGCGTCGTCGTGTTGGCGGTTCCGGCGGTGAGCCGGCGGCGGTGGGACGAACCCGCGGAGCCCGGCGCCGAGGGCGGGCGCCCCGGCCGGGCGGGCAGGGGGTGACACGTCCCGGCGCAGCGCCGGACGCTGCGCGGAACGCCCGCCCGGTCACCCGGGGTGAGCGGGCGCGCAGGGCGGCCCGGGCGGTCGTACGGTGGAGGGAGTGCGGGGGCGAACGGAGGAGGTTGGCCATGCCCGGTTCTGTCACCATCAGCCACCACGAGTCGGCGGTCGCCCTGGATCACGCGGACGCCGCGCGGCTCGCCACGGTGCTGGAGGAGCTCGCGTACCTGCTGGATATCCCCGGTCCGAACCGGATCAACGACGCGCAGCTCGGCGCCCTCTGCGAGGGCCGGTCGCCGGACCGGGCCGAGCTGTCGCACTGGTCGCGCGGGATCGCCGCGGAGCTGAAGGGACGGCTCTAGCCGCGGCCGTGCCGGACCGGCCGGAGTCGTACGATGGCGCGCGGGGCGTGTGGTCCTCGCGCGCCTTCCGGGTGCCGGTGCGACCGGCGGCCGGACCGGCGGAGGAGGGTGGGGGCCCGCGCGTGCCGCATTCCGAGGTGCATTCCGAGTCGCAGTCCGGGCCGCAGTCCCGGCGGGCGTCAGGCCCGCAGCCGGGGTCGAGGACAGGCCCGCAGCCGGGCCCGATGTCCTGGCTGACCGTGGAGACGCCGTTGCCGAGCGGGCCCATGCACATCGCGGTGACGCCGCTGGGCGTGGCGGCCGCGGGCTACCTGGGGCACGCGGGCGGCGAACTGCCCCACTGCACGGACGAGTCGAAGATCGCCACCGTCACCGACCGGATCGGCGCCTACCTGGCGGGCCGCAGCCGGGAGTTGGGCCTGCCGATCGACTGGAGCCTGAGCGCCGGGCCGCACCGCGCGGTGTTGCAGACGCTCTGGCGCGACGTGCCGTTCGGGCGGACCATCACGTACGGCGAACTGGCCGCCCGCAGCGGGGTGTTCGAGTCCGTGACGGAGCCGGGGCTGGCGGCCCGGACGGTCGGCCAGATGATGGCCGCCAACCCCGTCGCGCTGCTGGTGCCGTGCCACCGGGTGGTGGCGGCGGACGGGATCGGCGGATTCGGCGGCGGCCGGGTCGGGATCGACGTGAAGCGCTGGCTGCTCACCCTTGAGGGCGTGTTGGAGCCGACCCTGGACTGGAACGGGCCGCTCTGACCGACGGATCGGTCCGCGGTGACCGCCGGCCGGACCGCCGGAGCGGGCCCGGCCGGGCGGACGCGCCGCTCAGTGCACCAGTTCCACCGGGGTGAGGCCGCGGCCGAACGGGGACTGCCGCGGCAGGACCGGCCGGACGCCCGCGACCAGCGTGTAGTCGATGCCGGCGAGCTCCCCGGCGCGGTCGGTGTCGGGCCGCTCGCCGAGCGCCAACTGCACCGCGTTCCATGGCAGGTTGAGGCCGCACAGGCGCAGCTGGTGCAGGCCGCCCGAGGGCCGGGTGTTGACGTCGATGACCACCGGCTCCCCGGCCAGGTGGCGGAACTGCACGTTGGAGAGGAAGGCCATCCGGGTGGACTCGACCACCCGGCGGGCGGGTTCCAGGTACTGCGGGGCGGTGGTGAAGCTGCGGCGGCGCCGGTGCTTGCTGCGGCCGACGGCGGCGAGCAGGGTGCCGTCGCGGTCGGCGAGGCAGTCCACCGAGACCTCGGGGCCGTCCAGGTAGGGCATCACCAGCAGGTCGGCGGGCCCGGCCGGGCCCTCGGGCGCGGCGGCCTCCAGCGCGGCGACCACCTGGTCGACCTGGACCCGGCTGTCCCAGCCGGCCAGCCGGTGGAGGCCGAAGGGCTCGCGGGTGAGCACCCGGAACCCCTCGCCGCCGGCGCCCGAGGAGGGCTTGAGGCAGGGGGTGAGCCCGGCGGCCTCGATCAGCTCGACGGCGGCGATCAGGTCGGCGGCGGTGCGGACCTGCCACCACGGCGGGGTGGGCAGTCCGGCGGCGGCGATCGCCGCGTAGCCGTCCGCCTTGCTGTCGAAGGCCGCGACGGCGGTGGCGGGCGGGCAGACCAGGGCGGTGCCCACCGCTTCGAACTCCTGCTGGTGCAGGGATATCGCGAGCTGGTGGAGGCGGGGCAGGAAGACGTCGACGGAGTGCCGGGCGCAGTAGTCGAGGGCGTAGCCGACGTAGGCGTCGGGGGTGAGGTCGCCCGGCTCCAGGGTCGCGTGGTCGGCGGCGGCGAGCACGGGGGAGTCGGGGTCGACGTGGGTCGCGTGGACCTCGATCGGCCGCGGGGCCTCGTGCAGCTGTTCGATGAAGAACACGTTCTCGGCGTAGGTGCGGTTGAGCCAGACACGTACGGGGGCGCTCATGACGGCCTCCCAGGGCAGGGGTGAACGAGGGGAGGGCATCCGGTCCGGCCACACTCGTCAACTGGCCCCGTGGCCCTTTGAGGTGGCACCTTAGCGGCCGCCCGTACAGGGGTGGACGGGGGGTCGGCCGGGGCGGTCGGGGTGCGGCCGGGCCCGGGGCGGAGGCGTGGGGCGGCTGCCGGTGCGCGGTCGGGGGCCGGCCCGGCGGATGGCCGGGCGAGTGGCGGGGTGTGCGGCCGGGCGGCGGCCGGGCCGGGGCATTGTCGAATGTTCGAATAATGGTCGAACTTCTATCGATCAGGTGATCTAGTCGTCCTATTTGTTCGGTTATTCCGACCACTCGAAAGAGTGATTGCGGAGCCCGCCGAATGGGCCCACCATGATTGTTGCAAGGCGACACTTCACCGGGTATTCGAGGGGCTCCCCATGTCGACCGAAACCAACGTCGGTATTCCTGCGCCGGGCGGCGAGTCGCCCGCCCAGCAGCAGAGTCTCGGCACGGCGGGCGCGAGGAACCTCGCGACGACCACCAAGTCCGCGCCGCAGATGCAGGGCATCAGCCCGCGCTGGCTGCTCAGGATGCTTCCGTGGGTCGAGGTGTCCGGCGGCACCTACCGGGTCAACCGTCGCCTGCGGTACGCGGTCGGCCGCGGCCGGGTGAGCTTCGTGAAGACGGGCTCCGAGGTGCGGATCGTCCCGCCGACGCTGCGCGAGGTGCCGGTGCTGCGCGGTTTCGAGGACGACGCCGTCCTGGAGGAGCTGGCCGGGCGCTTCGTCCAACGCGAGTTCTCCGCCGGTGAGGTGCTGGTCGCCGCCGGGGCACCGATCGACGAGGTCTTCATCATTGCGCACGGCAAGCTCGACCGGCTGGGATCCGGCAAGTACGGCGACGAGACGGTCGTCGGCGCCCTCGCCGACGGCGACCACCTGGGCGACGAGGCGCTCCGTCAGGAGGACGGCGCCTGGCCGTACACGGTGAGGGCCGCCACCGCCGGTACCGTCCTGGCGATCTCGTGGCCCTCGTTCCAGGAGCTCGCGGACCGCTCCGAGGCGCTCCAGCTCCAGATCATGGACTACCTGGCCGGCTTCGAGCAGGCGCAGAACAAGCACGGCGAGGCGGCGATCGGCCTCTCCGCCGGCCACCGGGGCGAGTACGAGCTGCCCGGTGCCTTCGTGGACTACGAGCTGAAGCCCCGCGAGTACGAGCTCAGCGTCGCGCAGACGGTGCTCAAGGTGCACAGCCGGGTCGCCGACCTCTACAACCAGCCGATGAACCAGACCGAGCACCAGCTCCGGCTGACCATCGAGGCGCTGCGCGAGCGCCAGGAGGACGAGCTCGTCAACAACACCGAGTTCGGGCTGCTGCAGAACGCCGAGTACGACCAGCGGATCCAGACCCACTCCGGCCCGCCCACCCCGGACGACATGGACGAGCTGCTGAGCCGCCGCCGCTCCACCAAGATGTTCCTCGCCCACCCCCGGGCGATCGCGGCCTTCGGCCGGGAGTGCAGCCGCCGCGGCCTCTACCCGGACACCGTCGAGGTCCAGGGGCGGCAGGTCTTCGGCTGGCGGGGGGTGCCGGTCTTCCCGTGCAACAAGATCCCGATCGTCGGCGGTAACACCAGCTCGATCATCGCGCTGCGTACCGGGGAGGACAATCAGGGCGTCATCGGGCTGCACCAGACCGGAATTCCCGATGAATACCAGCCGGGCCTCTCGGTCCGGTTCATGGGAATCAGCGAGAAGGCCATCATTTCCTATCTCGTCAGCGCCTACTACTCCGCCGCCATTCTGGTGCCCGACGCGGTCGGCGTCCTGGAGAACGTCGACGTCGCGCACCACCACGACTGATCGGGCCGGTCGGAACCGCGCCGCCCGGCCGGGGCTCACCCGCGCCCCGGTCGGGCGGCGCCCACCGTCACAACAGGGGGAGGAACCCATGGGAATCTTCACGCTGGAACGCGACCACCGCGAGGGGCACGAGGCGGAGGACGTGCTGGCCCGCGCCCGCGGCCTGGTCGACCCGGTGATGCGCGCCGCCGTCGACTCGTTGCCCGGCTCGATGCGCAAGGTGGCCGGCTACCACCTCGGCTGGTGGGAGGCGGACGGCACACCGGTGGCCGCGCCCTCCGGCAAGGCCATCAGACCGGCGATGGTGCTGGCCGCCACCCAGGCCCTCGGGGGCACCCCGGCCGCGGCCACCGCCGCTGCGGCCGCCGTCGAGCTGGTCCACAACTTCACCCTGCTCCATGACGACGTCATCGACCGTGACGAGACCAGGCGCCACCGCCCCACGGCCTGGCGGGTGTTCGGCACCACCGAGGCCATCCTCGTGGGGGACGCACTGCACTCGCTGGCCCTGCGGCTGCTCGCCGAGGACACCCACCCGGCCGCCCAGGGCGCCATCCGCCGGTTGACCGACTGCGTGGTCGAGCTCTGCGAGGGCCAGCAGATCGACTGCGCCTTCGAGCAGCGCAGTGACGTTTCGCTCACCGAGTGCCTGGCGATGGCGGAGGCCAAGACGGGCGCACTGCTCGGTGCCGCCTGTGCGATGGGCGCGCAGTACGCGGGGGCCTCGGAGGAGGCCGCGCAGGCGATGGACGGCTTCGGCCGCGAGATCGGCCTGGCGTTCCAGCTGATCGACGACCTGATCGGGATCTGGGGCGACCCGGCCGTCACCGGCAAGCCGGTCGGGGCGGACTTGGTCGCGCGCAAGAAGTCGCTGCCGGTGGTGGCGGCGCTCGGCTCCGGCACCGCCGACGGGCACGTCCTGGCCGGGCTCTACGCGCTCGAACGCCCCCTCAGCCCGGAGGAGTTGAACCGCTGTGCGGCCGCCGTCGACGGGGCCGGCGGGCGGGGCTGGGCCCAGGGGGAGTCCTGCGAGCGGATGGCCACCGCGATGGCTCAGCTGGCCGTGGCGGTGCCCGAGCCGTCCGCCGCCGACGAGCTGCTCGCCCTCGCGGAGCTGGTCACCCGCCGCACGCACTGACACCGCGGGGCGGGCGGGGGCCGGTCGGTCCGGCTCCTGCCCCGCCCACGCATGCCCCGAAGGGGCTGTGCCGGGGCCGGCGAGGGTTACCCGGCGTCGGTCGTTCCCAGCGCCGCGAGCAGGCGCTGCTCCTTCGCCGGGACGATCCCCTGGAGGTGGTGAGCGCCCTTGCGGCCCTTGAGGCCGTCGGCATTGGTGTCCTCGGCGGGCTCGCGCTGCTGGAGCCAGGCCCAGGTGTCGCGCGCGGTCTCGGCGAACGGCCGGCAGCGGAGCCCGGCCTCCTGCGCCCGGGTGGTGTCGGCGAGCCAGACGGCCGCCATCTCCGGCATGTCCGGTGCCCAGAGCGGGAGTTCCAGCCACGGCTGGACGCTGTCCGGGCCCTCGGCCAACAGCGGGCCGTCCTCCACCCAGACCAGCTCGGCGCGCGGTCGGCCGTCGGAGGGCTCGCCGACCACCTCCCGGCAGGTGGTCAGGAACTCCCCGAAGGTGATGTTCCCGGCCGGGGCGGTGGTGATGTAACGCCCGGTGCGCCCGGCGGTCACCACCCCGATGCCGAAGGCGGCGAAGTCGCGGACGTCGATCACCTGCATCGCGCGCTCCGGGTCGCCCGGCGCCAGCACCGGGCCGCCGCGGGCCATCCGCTCCAGCCACCAGGGCAGGCGGCCGCCGTTCTCGTACGGGCCGATCAGCAGCCCGCTGTTGAGGATCAGCGTGCGTCCGGCGCCGAAGTGCTCCAGCACCGCGCGCTCGCAGCCGGCCTTCAGCGCATTGCTGAACGGCTGGTCGGCCGGCGTGTCGGCGGGGCAGGGGTGCAGCGGCGACTCCTCGTTCACCACCTGGCCCGGCCAGTCGGCAAAGGCGTGCACGGAGGAGACGAAGGTGTAGTGGTCGGCGTGCTCGCGCAGCAGCCGGGCGGAGATCACGGTCTGGGCGGGCTGCTGCGCCGAGGTGTCGACGACCGCGTCCCAGTGCCGCCCCTCGACCAGCCGCGCCAGGTCGTCGGCGGAGTCCCGCTCGCCCCGGACGATCTCGACCCCGGGGAGGTCGGCATTGGAGCGACCGCGATTGAAGGTGGTCACCTCGTGGCCCCGGGCAAGGGCCTCGGAGGCGAAGGCCCGTCCGAGGAAGGATGAACCGCCAAGCAGGAGGATTCTCATACCGGCAAGGCTGCCTCCGTCCGGTCGTCCGCGTGCGCCCGTTCGCTTCCAGCGGAGGCACCGGCCCGAGGCGGGCACCGGAGCCCGCCGGGGTGCTGATCCACCTTCCGGGGTGCTGATCCACCCGCCGAGGTGCTGATCCAATCGGGCCCGCATAGCATCCCCGTGTACCGATATGTCTGATTTGAGAACGATGCTCCGGCACTGGGGAGAGCGACAGCATGGTCAACCCGGCACTCGTGGACCCGGCCACCATCCGCGCGACCGCCGCCGAGGCATGGGTCCGCGGCTATCCGATCCTGCAGAACTACCGCACCATGTACGCGCAGGCCGTGGACGACGCGGACCCGAGGTACGTCGGGGGCTTCGGTGTCTTCCGGCACTATCCGCAGCCCTTCTCCCCGGCCAACACCGACATCGTCACCCCCAACAACGACACCCCCTACTCATGGGCCTGGCTCGACCTGCGGGCCGAGCCGTGGGTGGTCTCCGTCCCCGCCGCGGACCGCTACTACGTCATCCCGCTGCACGAACTCGACACCGTGTACGCCGGGTTCATCGGCACCCGGGCCACCGGGCAGGAAGCCGGCGACTACCTCGTGGCGGGCCCCGACTGGCAGGGCGAGGCACCCGAGGGGATCAAGGGCGTCATCCGCACCGCCACCCGGCTGATCGGCATCGTCGGCCGCACCTACCTCGCCGGGACCTCACCCGAGGCCGTGGAGGAGCTGGAGCGGATCCAGCGGCAGTACCGGCTGCGCCCGCTGCACGAGTACGCCGGCACCCCGGCGCCGCCGCCGGCCCCGAACCCGGTCTGGCCGGTCTGGCGCGAGGAGGTGATGGACTCCATCGAGTTCCTCAGCTTCCTCGACTTCCTGCTCGGGTTCTTCCCGGCCCTGCCGGCCGAGGCCGACCTGCGCGGGCGCCTCACCGACCTCGGCGTCGACGGCCGCGGCGAGTTCGAGCCCGCCGCCCTGCCGCTGGAGGTCCGCGCCGAGATCGAGCGCGGCATCGCCGACGGCCGCGCCGAGCTCGACCGCGCCGCCCGCGAGACCTCCGGCTCCACCGGCCTCTTCGGCACCCGCGAGCAGGTCGGCACCGCGTACCTGAAGCAGGCGCTCGGCGCGCTGGAGGGCCTGTACGGGCTGCCCGTCGAGGAGGCCTGGTACGGCGGCTGGCTCGCCGACAGCGAGGGCGGCCGGCCACCGAACGCCAGTGACCACGACTACGCGCTCCGGTTCGCCCCGGACCGGCTGCCGCCCGCCAGGTTCTTCTGGTCGGTCACCATGTACGCCCTGCCGGAGCGTCTGCTGGTCGACAACACGCTGGACCGGTACTCCATCGGCGACCGGACCCCCGGACTGGTCCGCGACGCGGACGGCGGCCTCACGCTCTACGTCCAGCACAAGCGGCCCGCCGACGCCCAGCACTCGGCCAACTGGCTGCCCGCGCCGGACGGCCCGTTCACCGCGGTCATCCGGCTCTACGGCCCGGACGAGTCGGTCCTCGACGGCCGCTGGACGCTCCCGCCGCTGACGCCGCGCTGAGCCGGCGCCGTGCCGCCGGTCCGCCCGCCCGTGCCCGCGCCGCCCGTCCACCCGCACGGCCGGTGTCCGCCCGCGGGGGCCCGTGCCGCCCGTCCGCCCACCCGTAGCCACGCCGGACCCGAGAAGGACTCCCGATGACCCAGCCCGAGCTGGAGGCCCTGGCCGCCGACGCCTACGTCTACGGCTACCCCCTGGTCTCCGACCTCACCATGGTCGAGCGCTTCACCGAGGGCGGCATGGGCATCCTGCCGGCGGCTCCGTTCAACCGGGTCAGCCATGCCGGGCGGCTGGTCGGACCGGACGACCCGTTCGTCTCCGTCAACAACGACACCGTCTACTCGGTCGCCCAGCTTGACCTCTCCGAGGGCCCGCAGGTGCTGCACGTGCCGGACACCGACGGGGCGTACTACGTCCTGCAGTTCGTCGACGCGTGGACCGACAACTTCGCCTACGTCGGCCGCCGGGCCACCGGTACCGGCGCGCAGACCTGGTTGATCGTCCCGCCCGGCTGGCACGGCACCCCCACGGACCACGAGAACGTGATCGTCTCGCCGACCACGGTGGCCAGCATCGTCGGCCGCTTCGCCTGCACCGGCCCCGACGACCTCCCGCGCGTCCGCGCCCTCCAGGACGCCCTGACGCTCGAACCGTTGGAGCCGGGCGGGCTCGCCGCCGGGCTGCCCGGACCGGACCCGGAGGTGCCCGAGCGGCTGGCGTTCTTCGAACGGCTCCGGGTCTGGATGGCGGCCTTCCCGCCGGCCGCACCGGACGTCGAGTACCAGCAGCGGTTCGCCCCGCTCGGCCTGCTCGACACCGGGCCCTCGCCGTACCGGGCCGCCGCGCCCGAGTGGACCCTCGCCCTGCTCAAGGGCCTGGCGGCCGGCCGCGAACGGGTCGAGGACGCCATCCGGCCGCCGGAGGACCACCCGGCCGGCGAGTGGCGGACCGCCCTGCACCTGTTCGACTACAACATCGACTTCCTCGGCCCCGGCACGATCGACGAGCCCGAGTGGCGCATCCCCGACCGCCGCGCCGCCTACCTCAGCCGGGCCGCCGCCGCCCGCGCCGGTCTCTGGGGCAACCACGCGTACGAGGCGGTGTACGCGATGACCTCCGACGACGCGGACGGGCACCCGCTCGACGGCGCCCACACGTACACGCTGCGCTTCGACCAGCCCCCGCCGGCCGACGCCTTCTGGTCCGTCACCATGTACGGCCTGCCCGAGCACTACCTCGTGGCGAACCCGGTCGGGCGGTACTCCATCGGCGACCGCACCCCCGGCCTGGTCTACGGCGAGGACGGGTCGTTGACGCTCCGGCTCCAGCACGAGCAGCCCGCGGACCCGGCCGGGGCGGCGAACTGGCTGCCCGTCCCGGCGGGCGGGTTCCGCCCGGTCATCCGGCTCTACCAGCCGGGGCCGACCGTCCTGGACGGCACCTACCGGGTGCCGCCGATCCGGCGGAGCTGAGCCGCACCGGCACGGGAGCCAGCGACCGTGCACGACCTGACGGCCGGGCACGACCGACGATCACGCACGACCGACGGCCACGCACGACCGACGATCACGCACGACCGACGGCCACGTGCAGTCGAGGGCCACGTACGACCCCGACGACCACGTGCAGTCGAGGGCCGTACAGGGAGCAGGGCGACCCGCGCACGGTGCCAACCGGGCCGCCGGCCCCGGTCAGGCCGCCCGGGCACGGAGCCGGCGAGCGGCCCGTCGTACCGACGAAGGGATGCAGGGATGGGCGACGCCGTCGGCCAGATGCTGGTCTCGGCCGTGGGCATCGCGATCAGCCCGATGCCGTTGATCGCGATGATCCTGATGCTGGCCACCCCGAAGGCGAAGGCGAACGGCCTGGCCTTCGCGGCCGGTTGGGTGGCGGCGCTGGCGGCCGTGGTCGGCGTGGTCGTGGTGGCCGGTTCGGGGCTGAGCGCCGGATCCCCCAAGCCGGCCTGGGCCTGGTGGCTCAAGCTGGCGCTGGGCGTGCTGTTCCTGCTGCTGGGCCTCAAGCAGTGGCGGGACCGCCCGCGCGAGGGGCACGTGCACGGTCCGCCGAAGTGGATGCAGGCGATCGACCGGTTCACCCCGGGCAAGGCGGCCGGGCTGGCGGCCGTCCTGGTCGCGGCCAACCCGAAGAACCTGGTGCTGGCGGTCGGCGGCGCCGTCTCCATCGCGACCAGTACGGCCTCCGGTGGCGGCAAGGCGGTCGCGGCCGCGCTGATGGTGCTGATCGGCTCACTCTGCACGCTGCTGCCGCTGGGGGTCTACGTGTTCGGCGGGGACCGGTCGCCCCGGGTGCTGGGGGAGTGGAAGGCGTGGATGGCGGCGCACAACGCGGCGATCACGGTCGTGATCCTGATCGTCCTCGGCGCGAAGTTCACCGGCGACGCGATCTCGGGACTGACCGCGTAGGGCCGCCCACGCTGCCGCCGTTCGCGCCGCCGCCGCTCCCGACCGCCGCAGCCCACGTTGCCCGCCGCGCCCATCCGCCCGCCGCGCCCCGGCCGGCTCACCGCGGCGACGCGGACCTGGTCGTCGCGGGGGCCGACGCACCCCCGGGCGACGAGGGCGACGGCGCCGAGGACGATGACGGCGACGGGGGCGGGGACGACGGCGAGGCCGACGCCGTGCCGGTCGGCGCCGGTGTGTGGGTCGGCGCCGGTGTGTGGGTCGGCGCGGGCGACGAGGGGGCCCCCGTCGGCGAGGCCGTGGTGCCGGGGGAGGGTGGCGGCGAGCCGGGCGCGGTGGTCGGCCCGCCGGACGGCCCGCCGGACGGAGTCCCGCCCGGCGAGGGCGTGTCCGACGGCGGTCCCCCCGTCGGCTCGGCCGGGGTCGAGGCGGAGCCGCCCCGGTGGTGCGGGCCGCCCTCCAGGGTCACCACGGCCTGTGAGGGCGGCAGCGCGATCCTCGCGGTCCAGTGCGTGCCCGGGGCGAGGTCCTCGTCGACGGTGACGATCACGGTGATCCGCTGGCCCGGTGCTAGCGTTCCGGCCTCCCGGCTGAGCCGGAGCCAGGCGGCGTCCACCTCGGCGTGCCAGCGGATCTCGGTGGCCCCGGAGTTGGTGAGGGTGAGCACGGTCCGGTTCCCGTACTCGCCGGCCTCGACGGTCAGCAGTCCGGCCGGAGCGGGTCCGCCGCCTCCCGGCCCGCCGCCTCCGGGGCCGGCCGCCGCACCGGCCACGGGCGCCGGTGCGGCGACCAGCGTCGGACTGCCGAGTGGTGTCGCGCCACGCGCCGGAACCGGGATGGCAGGCCCCTGAAGCCCCGGAAGCAACGTTTCTGCACGGAGCGGTCCGGCCCCGGCAAGCTCCAGCCCTGCCACCGCGGGAGCCGCCCCGACAGCACCCACCACCCCGCCGACCTGCCCGGTCTGACCGGGCTCCGCACCGGCGCCCCAGGGCCCACCCGGCCGGCGGCCGGCCGCCCGCTGGTCGTCCTCGACCCGGACGGAGGAGACCGCAGCAGCAGCCCCGGCCCCGCCGCCACCACGGTGGCCGGCCCAGAGCGCGACCACCGGGGCCGCCAGCACCGCCGCCAGCACGCCCGTGGTCACCACCCGCCGGCGCACCGTCGGTCCGCGACCCGCATCCGGCGCGCGGTGGCGGGGGAACCCGCCCTGGTCGAACCGCAGGCCGGGCTCGACCACGGGGGCCGGGACCGCCGTCCGCCGCGTCGTCGGCGCCCCGGTCGCGCGCGGCAGGAACAGCACCCCGCCGTGCCGGCCGGCCCCGCCCGCCGGCGCTGGAGTCCGTACGGCGGGAGCGGACGGCGCGGTCAGCACGGGCAGGCCCGAGAGGCCCGCCGTCCCCTCCGTCACCTCGCCCGCCACCCGCTCGGTGGTGCCGCGGCAGGTCGGGCAGTCCACCACGTGCTGCACCAGCTCGCGGCGCAGTGCCGGGCCGAGCACCCAGTCCCGCCAGCTCTCCGCGCCGGCCCCGCCGAGCCGGTCCAGCTCCGGGCAGCTGCCGACGCCGAGCACCAGCAGCGCCGTCCTGGTCCGGCCGACCTCCGCCTCGGCCGAGGCGAGCAGCGCACGGGACGCCTCGAACGGGACGCCCAGCACGGCCGCCACCTCGATCGGGGTGAGCCGGTGGCGGACCGACAGCTCCAGGGCCTCGCGCTGCTCGGGGTCGGTGCCGGCCGCCTCGGGCCAGGCGAGCGAGGCCAGCTCGCGCCGCCGCCTGGCCGCCTCGGCCGCCGGCACGCCCGCCGCCGCGCCCGAGGGGCCGGAGACGACGCCCGGCGAACCGGAGACGCCCGGCGAACCGGAGACGCCCGGCGAACCGGAGACCACGCCTGTCGGGCCGGAGAGCACGCCCGTAGGACTGGAGACCAGGCCCGTCGGACCGGTGCCGGCCCCGGGGAGCCCGTCACCGGATCCCGCCCCGCCCTCCATCCGCCGCAGGCAGGAGTACCGCGCCAGCGAGTACAGCCAGGCCCGCACCATCCCGGGCTCCGCCAGCCGCGCCCCGTGCCGCAGCGCCAGCTCGCGCACCTCGCGCAGGGCGGCCGCGGCAGCGTCGTGCTCGCACAGCACCGAGAGGCAGTAGGTGAACAGACCGTCCACCTGCCGCTCGTACGCCGCGAGCACGGGGTCGCGCGGCCCTTCAGTACTCGTTGTCACCCGTCCGACGGTAGAGAGACGGGGCGCCGAGTCCGGGCCATTCCCTGCTGTTGTACTTCTTTCGGGTAACAACATCGCCCATTCGTGGACCTTCCACGAGCCCCCGCGTCCGGTCCGCGCCCCCTGCCCACGCGGTCCGCGCCCCCTGCCCGCCCCGGCCCGCGGCCCGTTGTCGTACCCAGGCGCTACGGTGACCGCATGGCTGCCCGCACCAAGACCACCGCCAAGCCGCGCCCGGCGTACCGCTGCACCGAGTGCGGCAACCAGCTGCCCAAATGGGTCGGCCGGTGCCCGGAGTGCAACGCCTGGGGCACGGTCGAGGAGTACGGCGCCGTCCCGATCCGGACGACGGCCGCCGGCCCGGTCAGCGCGCCCGCCCGCCCGATCGCCCAGGTGGACGGCCAGGTGGCGACGGCCCGCTCCACCGGTGTGCCCGAGCTGGACCGGGTGCTCGGCGGCGGCCTGGTCCCGGGCGCCGTGGTGCTGCTGGCCGGTGAGCCGGGTGTCGGCAAGTCCACCCTGCTGCTGGACGTCGCGGCCAAGGCGGCCTCCGCCCAGCACCGCACGCTCTACGTCACCGGCGAGGAGTCGGCCGGCCAGGTCCGGTTGCGCGCGGACCGGATCAACGCCCTCTCCGACCACCTCTACCTCGCCGCCGAGTCCGACCTCGGCGCCGTCCTCGGGCACATCGAGGCGGTCGGTCCCGGCCTGCTGATCCTGGACTCGGTGCAGACCATCGCCTCCGCGGAGCTGGACGGCGCCCCCGGCGGCCCGGCGCAGGTCCGCGAGGTGGCGGGCGCGCTGATCCGGGCCTCCAAGGAGCGCGGCATGGCGACCCTGCTGGTCGGCCACGTCACCAAGGACGGCCAGATCGCCGGCCCCCGCCTGCTGGAGCACCTGGTGGACGTGGTGCTCAGCTTCGAGGGGGACCGGCACGCCCGGCTGCGCCTCATCCGCGGGGTCAAGAACCGCTACGGCGCCACCGACGAGGTGGGCTGCTTCGAGCTGCACGACGAGGGCATCGTCGGCCTGGCCGACCCGTCCGGCCTCTTCCTGACCAGGCGTGACAAGCCCGTCCCGGGCACCTGCCTCACCGTCACGCTGGAGGGCAAGCGCCCGCTGGTGGCCGAGGTGCAGGCGCTGATGGTGGATTCGCAGATCCCGTCCCCGCGCCGGACGACCTCGGGCCTGGAGTCACCCCGGATCGCGATGATCCTGGCCGTGGTCGAGCGGCACGGCGGGGTCAAGCTCGGCAAGCAGGACATCTACACCGCGACGGTGGGCGGGGTGAAGCTGAGCGAGCCGTCCGCCGACCTCGCGGTCGCACTCGCGGTGGCCAGCTCCTCCACCGACACCCCGCTGCCGAGCAACCTGGTGGCCATCGGCGAGGTCGGCCTGGCGGGCGAGGTGCGGCGGGTGACGGGTGTGCAGCGGCGCCTGGCCGAGGCACACCGGCTGGGTTTCACCCACGCCCTGGTCCCGCCGGACCCGGGCAAGGTGCCGCCGGGGATGAAGGTGGTCGAGGTCGCGGACATCGGCGAGGCGCTGCGGGCCATCCCGGGCCGCCGCCGGGCCGCCGCCAAGCCGCGCGGTGAGGCACCGTCGGCGCCGCCCACTCCGCGCCGGGCCGCCTCCGCACCCCCCGTCGCGGCCTACGCGGAGGAGCTGATGGAGGGCTGGGAGCCGCACGACTCCGACGAACTGCGCTGACCCAAGCCCTGTCGTTGCCGCACGCAGTTAGACTTTCCCCTGTCTCATTGGTGATAAGGCAGTACTAAGCGACAGAGCAACAGACCGTAGGCCGGCGCACGGCGCGAGGCGCGCGGCACGGGGTCGACCGGAGGAGTCACGTGGCAGCCAGCGACCGGGCGGACAAGTCCTCCCGCGAGGAGGCCCTGCTGCGGGCCTCCCTCACCGCCATCGCGCCCGGCACGGGGCTGCGTGACGGCCTGGAACGCGTGCTGCGGGCCAACACCGGTGGTCTCATCGTGCTCGGATTCGACAAGACGGTCGAGTCGATCTGCACCGGCGGGTTCGTCCTGGACGTCGAGTTCACCGCCACCCGGCTGCGCGAGCTGTGCAAGCTCGACGGCGCCGTGGTGCTGGACAAGGACATCACCAAGATCGTCCGGGCCGGGGTGCACCTGATGCCGGACTCCACCATCCCCACCGACGAGACCGGCACCCGGCACCGCACCGCGGAGCGGGTCAACCGGCAGACCGGGTTCCCGGTGGTCGCGGTCTCGCACTCGATGCGGCTGATCGCGATGTACGTCAACGGCACCCGCCGGGTCCTGGAGGACTCCACCACCGTCCTCTCCCGCGCCAACCAGGCGCTGGCCACCCTGGAGCGGTACAAGCTCCGCCTGGACGAGGTCGCCGGCACGCTCTCCGCCCTGGAGATCGAGGACCTGGTGACGGTCCGCGACGTCACCGCCGTCGCCCAGCGCCTGGAGATGGTGCGGCTGATCGCCACCGAGATCGCCGGCTACGTGCTGGAGCTCGGCATCGACGGCCGGCTGCTCTCGCTCCAGCTGGACGAGCTGATCGCGGGCGTGGAGCCGGAGCGCGAGCTGGTCGCGCGGGACTACTTCCCGGAGCGGGCCGCCAAGAAGGGCCGGACGGTCACCGAGGTGCTGGCCGACCTGGAGGCGCTGACCCACGCCGAGCTGCTCGACCTCCAGACGGTGGCGAAGGCGCTCGGCTACTCGGGCTCGCCGGAGTCGCTGGACTCGGCGGTCTCGCCGCGCGGCTACCGGCTGCTGGCCAAGATCCCGCGCCTGCCCAACACGGTGATAGAGCGGCTGGTCGAGCACTTCGGCGGGCTGCAGAAGCTGCTGGCGGCCAGCATCGACGATCTGCAGACGGTCGAGGGCGTCGGCGAGACGCGGGCCCGCTCGGTCCGCGAGGGTCTGTCCCGCCTTGCCGAGTCGTCCATCCTGGAGCGCTACGTCTGACCGGCACGCCGCTGGACAGGTGAACACCGGACGGGTGGAACACCGGACGCGTGGAACGGCCCCCGGGAGTTGATCCCCCGGGGGCCGTTCCGTCGTCGCGCGCCCGTTACTGCGTCAAGCGGAGCAGCAGGTTGGGGCTGCCGCCGCCGATCGAGGTGAGCCTGCCGCTGGTCGCGGCCGAGGCGAGGGCCGTGGTGACGCCCGCCGGGGTGGCCCCCGGGTGGTACGAGAGGTAGACCGCCGCCGCGCCGGCCACGTGCGGGCTGGCCATCGAGGTGCCGGAGATGGTGTTGGTGGCGGTGTCGCGGTGTTCCAGGCCGAGGTGATGGAGCTGCCGGGGGCGAAGAGGTCGACCCGGCTGCCGTAGTTGGAGTAGCTCGCCCCGCGCGGGTGGGCCGCCTGGGAAAGACCGCCTCCGGTGCCCCGGGCCGGCCCTCCGGGGTCCCGCCGGCGAGCACCCGGAAACACGCCGAAGCCCCGGCGGGAAGGCCGGGGCTTCGGGAAGGCGGGGTGAGGCGGGCTCAGCTCTCCAGGCGGATCGAGGAGCGCGCCGACACCTGGCCGCCGGAGAGGCCGGTGAGGTCGGCGACCACCAGGTAGTTGCCGGCCGGTGCGGGCGCCGGGTCGGCCGTGGCGCACTGCTGCTTGCTGCGGCTGCGGTCCCAGGTGAAGGTCTCGGTCAGGCTGCCGTTCGCCGGGATCTGCACCCAGTTGCCACCCCGGTCGGACGGGCAGTCGCCGGAGGACCAGATGCGCTCGCCGTTGCTGGCCGTCACGGTGATGGCGGAGGCGGTCCGGCCGAGGTCCACCCGGCAGTTGGCGGCCGAGGAGTTGTGGACGGTCAGCGCCAGCTTCGGCTTGTCCTTGGGCTGGTAGGAGTTCTGGGCCCCGGCCAGCTCCAGCGTCACCTGCGAGGACGCGCAGACGGGCAGGGCCATGACCTCGGGGGTGTTCACCGCGGGGGCGCCGCCGCCGCTTCCGCCGCTGCCACTGGTGCCGCCGGCCGTACCGCCGCCCGCGGCCGCACCGCCCGCGGTGCCGCCGCCCGCCGCACCGCCGGTCGCGGGGGCGGGGTTGGGCGCGCCGCCCGTGCCGCCGGTGCTGAGGCTGACGTCGCCGCCGCCGGAGCCGGAGACCGCGCCGCCGCCCGGGTTGGTACCGCCGCTGCCGCCGCTGCCGGGGCGCGAGTTGTTCGCGGAGCCGCTGGGGGAGGCGCCGGGCGTGATCGCCTGGGCGGGGGTCTGGGACTGGGAGGGTGCGGCCTGCGCGGCCTTGCCGGATGATCCGCCGTCGCCACCGCCCTGATCGGACATCAGCCAGGCGATCAGGGCGACGACCGCGGCGACGGCGACGAGCACGACGACGCGCCGTCGCCAGTAGATCGAAGCCGGCAGTGGTCCCACGGGTTGACGGAGAGAGGGCACGCCCAAACTCTACGAGACAGTGTGTGCCCTGTGACTCACCAACACCGCACAGTCGCCCCTTCCTTCACATGATCCGCCATTTGCGCCGTTCGGGGGAGGCCGGGCGGGGGGTTTCGCGAGACGATCCGGAGCCACCCACTCCGCTTCGGATGCCCGGGCGGGCGTGGGAGGATCGAAGGGCCATGGCTGCCATCACCGTCACCCCCGCCCCCCGTGCCGCCACCGACCCGCTGCCGATGCCGCTGCCGGTGCTGCACTCGACCGTCCTCGGCTGGTACGAGGCCAACGCCCGCGAGCTGCCCTGGCGGACTCCCGAGGCCTCGCCCTGGGCGGTGATGGTGAGCGAGTTCATGCTCCAGCAGACCCCGGTGAAGCGGGTGCTGCCCGCCTACGCGGCGTGGCTGGAGCGGTGGCCGACGCCGGCCGACCTGGCCGCCGAGGCGCCCGGTGAGGCGGTCCGGATGTGGGGCCGGCTCGGTTACCCGCGGCGGGCGCTGCGCCTGCACGCGGCGGCGGTGGCGATCACCGAGGAGCACGGCGGCCTCGTCCCGGACGACCACGCGACGCTGCTCTCGCTGCCCGGGGTGGGGGAGTACACGGCGGCCGCGGTCGCCTCGTTCGCCTTCCGGCAGCGCCACGTGGTGCTGGACACCAACGTCCGCCGGGTGTTCGCCCGGGCGGTGACGGGTGTCGAGTACCCGGCGCAGGCCACCACGGCCGCCGAGCGGCGGACGGCGACCGCGCTGCTTCCCGACGACACCGCGACGGCGGCGACCTGGGCCGTTGCCGTGATGGAGCTGGGCGCCCTGGTCTGCACGGCCCGGAGCCCGGAGTGCGGCGGCTGCCCGCTGTTCGCCGGCTGCGCCTGGCAGCGGGCCGGCCGCCCGCCGTACGAGGGTCCGGCCCGGCGCGGCCAGTCGTACGAGGGGACCGACCGGCAGGTCCGCGGGAAGCTGCTGGCGGTGCTGCGCGCCGAGCACGGCACGGTCGAGCAGGCCCGGCTGGACGCCGTCTGGCCGGACGCGGTGCAGCGGGCCCGGGCGCTGGATGGCCTGGTCGCCGACGGCCTGGTCGAGCCGGTCGAGCAGGGTGTCTACCGGCTGCCGCAGTAGTCGCCCGCAGCGGCGGCCGTACGCGCCGCCGCTGCGGCTCCCGCCGGTCCGGCGGACGGAAACAGGAAATCCCCCTCTCCTGACAGGAAGAGGGGGATCTCCGGGTGGCGGGACGTCAGATCGCGACGGCCTCGGCGTTGGGCTCGGTGGCCTTGCCGTCGCCCTCCGGCGCCGGCCCACCGGCGCCGCGCAGCGGGACCTCGCGCATGAAGAGCGCGGCGGCGACCGCGACCACCGCGACCCCGGCGCCCCACAGGAAGACGGTGTGCATGCCGTTGGCCACGGCGTGGTGGTAGGCGTCCTGGACGGGGGCGGGCAGCGCCTTGAGCGCGGCCGGGCTCAGCTGGCTCGGGTCACCCTTGCCGCCGCCGTTCGCGGCCGCCTCGCCGAGCCGGTCCTTCATGGTCGCGGCGACGCGGTTGTTGAACAGCGCACCGAACAGGGCGACGCCGAAGGAGCCGCCGATGGTGCGGAACAGCGTGGCGGTGGAGCTGGCCACGCCCATGTCCTTCAGCTCGACGCTGTTCTGCGCGACCAGCATGGTGATCTGCATCAGGAAGCCCATGCCGGCGCCGAGCACCACCATCCAGCAGGAGGCGACGAAGCTGCTGGTGTCGGTGGAGAGCGTGGAGAGCAGCACCATGCCGACGGTCATCACGATCGTGCCGATGATCGGGAAGATCCGGTACTTGCCGGTCTTGGTCACCGCCTGGCCGACCACCAGCGAGACGACCAGCATGCCGAACATCATCGGCATCAGCAGCAGGCCGGAGTTGGTGGCCGAGGCGCCCTGGACGATCTGCTGGTACAGCGGCAGGAAGACGGTCGAGCCGAACATCACGAAGCCGACCACGAAGCCGATGATCGAGACCAGGGTGAAGTTCAGGTTCTTGAACAGGCCGAGCGGGAGCATCGGCTCCTGGACCCGCTGCTCGACGTAGCAGAAGGCGATCAGGGTGGCGGCGGCCAGCGCGGCCAGGCCCAGGATCTGCTTGGAACCCCAGGCGTACTCCTGGCCGCCCCAGGTGGTGATCAGGGTCAGTGCGGTGATGCCGGTGGTGAGCAGGACGGCGCCGAGGTAGTCGATCCGGGCCTTGCTGCGGACCTTCGGCAGCTTCAGGGTGACCATGACGACGGCGAGCGCGACCGCGCCGAGCGGCAGGTTGATGTAGAAGGTCCAGTGCCAGCTCAGGTGGTCGGTGATGAAGCCGCCGACCAGCGGGCCGCCGATGGTGGCGAGCGCCATCACCGCGGCGAACATGCCCTGGTACTTGCCGCGGTCGCGCGGCGGGACCAGCGCGCCCATGATCGACATCACGCCGACCATCAGGCCGCCGGCGCCCAGGCCCTGGAGGGCGCGGAAGCCGATCAGCTCGTTCATGTTCTGGGAGAGGCCGGAGAGGGCCGAACCCACCAGGAAGATCACGATCGAGGTGAGGAAGGTGCCCTTGCGGCCGTAGAGGTCGCCGAGCTTGCCCCAGATCGGGGTGGAGGCGGCGGTGGCCAGGGTGTACGAGGTGACCACCCACGAGAGGTGCTCGGCGCCGCCGAGGTCGCCGACGATGGTCGGCATCGCGGTGCCGACGATCAGGCCGTCGAGCATGGCGAGCAGCATGGTGACCACCAGGCCGACCATCACCAGGCGGATCTCACGGGGGGAGCGCGGCTGCTCCTCCTCCTCCTCGGACGTCTTCTTCTCCGGTGCCGGGTTGTCGGCCTTGGGTTGTGACATGGGTGGGGTCTCCCGGACAGGATCGGACGACCGGTCGGGCCTTCGCGGCTCACTTACTTGTCGCCCGGCTAGTTTGTTGACCGTGGGCACGGTAGGTTGTTCGCTAGCCGGTCGTCAAGCCAGTTTCCCGGCCGGTGTCCTGGGCAGGGAGAATGAGCCCGGGGGAAGGTGCCGAACGGCACCCGGCGAACGAGTAGAAGTCAACCGACGCAGTCATGAGGCAGGCCATGGGTACTCCGCACAGCCCCCGCAGCGACACCCGGGCCCGCATCATCGTGGTGGCACTGGAGCTCTTCTCCGAGCAGGGCTACGAGCAGACCTCGCTGCGGGAGATCGCCGACCGGCTGGGCGTCACCAAGGCCGCGCTCTACTACCACTTCAAGACCAAGGACGACATCGTCCACGGCATCGTCGAGAGCATGGCCGCCCCGATCGACGAGACCATCGCGTGGGGGCGTGAGCGGCCCTGGACGCCGGAGCTGCGGGACGAGCTGATCCGGCGGTTCGCGGCGGGCATGTCCGAGCGGGCGCCGCTGCTGCGCTTCTTCCACGAGAACCAGCCCGCGCTGCGCGACTCGCCGGCCGGGCTGGAGTTCAAGGAGCGGATGGTCGCGATGGTCCGTCTGGTGCACGGCCCGGAGGCCACCTTCGAGGACCGGCTGCGCGCCGCGATGTCGCTGTTCGCCATCAACTCGGCGCTGTTCCTGCTCAAGCAGGACACCTCCGACGAAGAGGCGGCCGGGCACGTGCCGGACGACGCGGTGAAGGTGGCCACGCTGGAGGAGGCGATGGCGGCCGCGCAGCGGGTCGCGCTGGAGATCGGCGCCCTGATCGACCACCCCGCGGCGCGCGTCTGACCGGGCCGGGGCCGCACTCGAACACCCGGTGACGGCCGGGGCGCCCGACCGCGCCCCAGGGTCCGGACGCCCGGCCGCGGCCCCGGACACCCGGCCGCACCCCGGGGCCCGTCGGAGCTGTGGGCCGCTCAGAACCCGGTGACCCCGTGCCCGGAGAGGTACGCGATCGGGTTGATCACCGAGCCGTAGTGGTTGCTGGAGCGGATCTCGAAGTGCAGGTGCGGCCCGGTCGAGTTGCCGGTGTTCCCGGACTTGCCGATCTGCTCGGCCGCCGACACCCGCTCGCCCGCCGACACCGAGATCGACGACATGTGCGCGTACTGCGCGAAGCGCCCGTCGGAGAGCCGGAGCACGACCTCCTTGCCGTAGGCGCCGTCCCAGCCGGCCGACACGACGGTGGCGTTGCCGACCGCGAGCAGCGGGGTGCCGGGGGCGACCGCGAAGTCCACCCCGGTGTGGTAGCCGGCCGCGTACTCGGGGTTGGCCACCCCGTACGGGTTGCTGGTCGGCGCGCCCGGGACGGGGGCGGACCAGTCGGGAGCCGGGGCGGGGGCCGGAGCCGGGGCGGGGGCCGGAGCGGGCGCGGGCTCGGGGGCCGGCTCGGCGGCGGGCGCCTGGTCGGCGGACGGTGCCGGGGCGGCCGCGGGCGGCTCGGTGGCCAGCAGGTTGGCGGCGACCGCCACGTACTCCTGGGCGGAGTCGTGCTGGTGCGGCAGCTTGTACGAGCTCGGGCCCGCCACCTGGACGAGGGACGCGGCGGGAGCCGCGCCCTGCGCGGCCGTGAACGCCGAGCTGCCGGGGGTGGTCGGTATGACCGTCTGCGCCGAGGCGCTGCCGGGGGCGGCGACCAGCAGGGCGCCGGACAGTATCACCGCGCTGGCCCCGACCGCCGTGACGGTGCGGTGCCGGTCGGCCCTGAGCGGGCCGAGGGGCAGGGTGTGGCCGGGCGCGGTGAGCGCGCGCAGCGGGGCGGCGTGGGTGCGGACGGCCTGGCCGAGCCGGGGCTGCCAGGCCGCCGCCCGGGTCGCCGCGCGGGCGGCGAGGCGGCGGAGGGCCGGCCCCATGGGCGGGACGGAAGACATCGGGGAGCTCAACCTCACGGACGTACGGGGGCGGCACAACGAGCCCGTTCGGGCGTGCTGAGGGGGGACCACTCAGGTGTAACCGTCACCGAGCGGAGTCCCAAACGGTGTGACGTACTACGGCGTGTAGTCGGCGTGGCGCCGGAGATTCAATCTGACGGAGTAACAATCAGACGATCCGGTCGTCGGTTCACGGCCTGGGCCGTTCCGTGCGTCCGTCCGGGTCATCTACTACCGGTGGTCGTACTGCCGCGGGCCGCTGTGACCAGTGCCACCCGCCTCCGGGGTTTGGACGCCTCCGGGGTACGGATCCGGGGCACGCGCCCGCACCGCTGACCGGAGGCCTCCACTGCGGGACCATCGACACATGTATCCCAACAGGAGCGAATCCACCGAAGGCGGCCACGGTCCGGGCCTCCAGGAGCGCCGCTTCGCCGCGCGGCGCGGCTGCGAGCGGCTGCTCTCCGGCACCCGGCCGCGGACCCTGCGCGAGCACCTGGCCGCTCTGGCCGAGGACGCCGAGGGCGTCTACGACCTGGACCGCCGGCCGGACATGTACGGCGACGGCGTGGTCGGCGCCCTGGAGCAGAAGGTCGCCGGGCTGCTCGGCACCGAGGATGCGGCGTTCTTCCCGACCGGCACCATGGCCCAGCAGGTGGCGCTGCGGATCCACGCCGAGGCCGCCCGACTGCCGACGGTCGCGACGCACCCGCTCGGCCACACCGAGCAGCACGAACGGCACGCCCTCACCGTGCTCGGGGGCCTGCGCAGCGTCTGGCCCACGGTCGCGCCGCGGCTGCCGACGGTGGCCGAGCTGGAGGCGTTCGACGAGCCGTACGCCGCGATGATCGTGGAGCTGCCGCTGCGCGAGGCCGGGTTCGTCCTGCCGACCTGGGCGGAGCTGGAGGCGGTCGCCGCGGTGGTCCGGGAGGGGCACGGGGCGGCGCTGCACCTGGACGGCGCGCGGATCTGGGAGTCGGCCGTCCACTTCGGGCGTTCGCTGCCGGAGATCACCGCGACGGCCGACTCGGTCTACGTCTCCTTCTACAAGACGCTCGGCGGGATCAGCGGTGCCGCGCTGGCCGGCGGCTCGGCCTTCGTCCGGACCGCCAGGGCCTGGCGGCACCGCTACGGGGGCCAGCTCTTCCAGCAGTGGCCGGCGGCGCTGGCCGCCCTGGCCGGGCTGGACCGCGAACTGCCGCGGCTGGCCGGGTACGTGACGCACGCCAAGACGGTCGCGGCGGCGCTCGCGGAGGCGTTCGCCGTGGTCCCGGGCGCGCGGGTCCACCCGGCGCCGCCGCACACCCACCAGTTCCAGCTCTGGCTGCCCTACACCCCGGAGGAGCTGGACACCGCGGGCCTGCGACTGGCGGAGGAGGCGGGGACGGCCCTGTTCGGCGCCTGGCGGGAGCGGGAACTGCCCGGCCTGTCGATGACCGAGGTCACCGTGGCGGCCGACGCGCTGGACTGGACCGAGAAGGAGATCGCGGAGGCGGTGGACGCCTTTCTCGCCCTGCTGCCGAGGCAGTCGCTCTGAACCGCACTGAACCGGACCCCCTGCGTCGGGCTGAGCCGTCCTGAGTCGGGGGAGCCGGGCTGAAAGAACGTCCGGCCCGTCCCCGCGGGTGCGGGGACGGGCCGGACGGGTGAATCAGTGATGCCTGGTCAGAGGCTGATCGTCACTGCTCGTTTCGATCAGTTGTCGACCGGGCGGACCCGGATCCAGGTCTCCAGGTAGTTCGAGGACTCGTTCTCGACCTCGATGCTGGTGCCGGTCTTCGGGACCTTGACGCTGCTGTACTTGTTGTCCTCGGACCAGTACGACTTCAGGTCGCTGAACTCGTCGACGCCCTTGGCGCGCGGGACGACGGTCTCGACGCCGGCCTTGTGCAGGGTCAGCGCGTCGGTCTTGCGCGAGCCGAAGGTCGAGTCGTAGCCCTGGATGCGGGGGCGCATCAGGGTGCCGTCGGCCCACTTGATCGGGGTCGGGTGCGAGTCGATCGGGAGGATCAGACCCTCGCCCGGGTGGTTGGTGACGTTGTTGTCGGTCTGCGACTCGTCCCAGTACCAGATCAGCAGACCGGCCTGGTACGGGTAGTGCTCCACCCAGTTCGGCTTGGCGGTACCGAAGCCGAAGTTGTACGGGCCGGTCTTGAGGGTCCGGTCGTACGAGATGTACTGGCGGTTCTCGGCGATGTAGTAGTTCGCGTACTCGTTCGAGAACTTGCCGGCGATGCGGGAGAAGCCCTTGGCGGCCCAGCCGTTGTCACCGTTCTCGGCACCGTCGGTGAAGACGGTGGCGCCGTCGGCGGTGATGCTGATCTCGTCCAGGGCCAGGCCCTTGAGGTGCAGACCGCCGTCGGTGGTGTTGTGGAAGCGGACCTTGACGGCCTTGCCGGCATAGGCGTCGAGCGGGAAGACCAGGTCGCCCCACTTGTCGCCCGAGTTGCCGCTCAGCGACGCCTTGTCGGCGGCGTTGTGCGGGAGGGCGGTGCCGTTGAAGGTGCCCTCAAGGGTCTTCCAGGTGGCGCCACCGTCGGTGGAGACCTCGCCGTAGGCGTAGTCGAAGTCCTGCTCCAGGTCGTACCAGGCCTTGGCCTTGAGCGAGCCGGAGGTCTTGCCGGTCAGGTCGACGTCGCGGGTCATCGTGACGTCGAGGTCGTCGGCGCTGCCGCTCCACCACTCGTTGGCACCCGCGAACGGGGTGTTGATCACGGTGGTGACGGTCTTCTTGGGCAGGTCGACGACGAGCGCCTGCGGCAGCTTGGAGTTGTACTCCACCGGGCCGATGTGGTGCGTCGACTCGGTGCCGGCCTTGGCCTTGTCGAACTTCAGCCAGCCGAGCTTGAGCTTGCTCCAGACGTCGAGGTCGTTCGGCATGTCGCCGATCGAGTTCTTGCCCTCGCCCAGCCAGGAGCCGGAGGACATCAGCGACCAGAAGCCGACCGAGTTGTCGATCCCGCTGCCCGAGGTGTCGTACAGGTCCGGCAGACCGAGGTCGTGACCGTACTCGTGGGCGAAGACACCGAGGCCGCCGTTCTCCGGCTGCATGGTGTAGTCGCCGATCCAGATGCCGGTGTCGCCGACCGGGGTGCCGCCGAGCAGGTTGTTCGCCGGGCCGGTCGAGCCGCGCTGGGTGCCGTAGACGTACGAGCGGTGGGCCCAGAGCGCGTCGGTGCCCTGCTTGCCGCCGCCCGCCGACTGGTCCTCACCGGCGTGCACGATCTGGAAGTGGTCGATGTAACCGTCCGGCTCGTTGAAGTTGCCGTTGTGGTTGTAGTCGTACCGGTCCCACTGGTCGTACTGCGAGATGACGGCCTTGATCTGAGCGTCCGTCTGGCCCTTGGCCTTCTGGTCGGCGACCCAGGCGTTGATGCCGTCGCGGATCAGGTCCTGCGCGTTGTTGCAGACGTGCTGGCCGCAGTAGTCCGAGCCGTAACGGGCCTCGTTCCACGGCACCTTGACCCAGTCGGTGACCTGGCCGTCGACGGTGTAGCGGCCCGAGGACTGCTTCTCGTAGAACGTCTTCAGCGAGTCCTGGGTCTTGCTGAAGTACATGTCCTGGTAGTGCTGCTGGTTGTAGTCAGCCTGCCAGAGCGTCGAGTTGTTGGTCGCCGCGTCGGGCTTCTCGATCTGGTTGTGCACCGGACCGGGGGTGCCACCGAACTTGACCTTGCCGTCCGGCGTCTTCGTGGTGTTGTCCACCTGGTCACTGAAGTCGACCAGGATGGTGAAGATCTTGTCCGTGCGCTCACGGGCCAGCTCGACGTACTTGTCCTTGCCGAGCTTGATGCTGCTGCCGCCGCCGTGCTGCTCGATCTTGGCGGTGCCGGCGAGGAGCTGCTCGGTGGCGGCCTTCTGCTCGGCCTCGACCTTCTCGGTGAGCGGGCCCGGCAGGTTGTGCTCAGTGCTGACCTGAACGGCGTCGGCCGGGTCCTGCGGAACCGGGGCGGACCCGGCGGCGTAGGCCGTGCCCGGGAGCAGCCCCGCGCCGAGCGCGGCTATGACCGCGGCGGCCGAAACGCCCGCAGCGGCTTTCCTGGTCATCTTCAACGTTGTGACGTCCTCCCCAAACCGGTCCGGCTCATGGCCTTCCGGTAAACCAAATGAAAGACAGGTGGACGACATTTGATCCAAGGGTCGACGGAAAAGATAGACCTTGACCGTGACATGGCCACACCGCTATGCTCCGCGACTCCCTATCAGCTGACGATCTGTCAACACCATTGGCATTAAAGATGACGGTTGATTTGGTCGCACTCGCACCACCCCCTGGCTGCGGCCCCCACCTGCGGCTTCGTGGGGTGGATCACAGGTTTTGCCAACGCGCGCAAAACGGTCTGAGCCCCCGGCGCGAACGCCGGGGGCTCAGACCGTTGTCTGTTATCTGTTAAATGTTGCTACTTCGTCAGGTCCGGACCCGGCGAGGCAACCGCGGCCGGAGTGTCCGCAACCGCGGACTTCTCCACACCGGTGAAGGTGAACTTCGCTTCCTTGCCCTCGCCCTCGACACCGACGACCACGATGTGGCCGGCCCGCAGCTCGCCGAAGAGGATCTTCTCGGAGAGGTGGTCCTCGATGTCGCGCTGGATGGTGCGGCGCAGCGGACGGGCACCCAGGATCGGGTCGTAGCCGCGCTTGGCCAGCAGCTTCTTGGCCTCGACGCTGAGCTCCAGGCCCATGTCGCGGTCCTTGAGGCGGCCGTCCACCTTGTCGATCATCAGGTCGACGATCTGGATGATGTCTTCCTCGGACAGCTGGTGGAAGACCACGATGTCGTCGACGCGGTTCAGGAACTCGGGGCGGAAGTGCTGCTTGAGCTCCTCGCCGACCTTCGCCTTCATCCGCTCGTACCCGGTCTGGGTGTCACCCGTGGCCGCGAAGCCCAGGTTGAAGCCCTTGGAGATGTCCCGGGTGCCGAGGTTGGTCGTCATGATGATGACGGTGTTCTTGAAGTCGACCACGCGGCCCTGGGAGTCGGTCAGGCGACCGTCCTCCAGGATCTGCAGCAGCGAGTTGAAGATGTCCGGGTGGGCCTTCTCGACCTCGTCGAAGAGGACGACGGAGAACGGCTTGCGGCGCACCTTCTCGGTGAGCTGGCCGCCCTCCTCGTAGCCCACGTAGCCGGGGGGCGAGCCGAAGAGCCGGGAGACGGTGTGCTTCTCCGAGAACTCCGACATGTCGAGCGAGATCAGCGCGTCCTCGTCGCCGAAGAGGAACTCGGCGAGCGTCTTGGACAGCTCGGTCTTACCGACACCGGACGGGCCGGCGAAGATGAACGAGCCGCCAGGGCGCTTCGGGTCCTTGAGGCCCGCACGGGTGCGCCGGATGGCCTGGGAGAGCGCCTTGATGGCGTCCTTCTGGCCGATGACGCGCTTGTGCAGCTCGTCCTCCATGCGCAGCAGCCGGGAGGACTCCTCCTCGGTGAGCTTGAAGACCGGGATGCCGGTGGCGGTGGCCAGGACCTCGGCGATGAGCTCCTCGTCCACCTCCGCGACGACGTCCATGTCGCCGGCCTTCCACTCCTTCTCGCGCTTGGCCTTGGCCTGCAGGAGCTGCTTCTCGTCGTCGCGCAGGGACGCGGCCTTCTCGAAGTCCTGCGCGTCGATCGCGCTCTCCTTCTCGCGGCGCACGTCGGCGATCTTCTCGTCGAACTCGCGCAGGTCCGGCGGCGCGGTCATCCGGCGGATGCGCATCCGGGAGCCGGCCTCGTCGATCAGGTCGATGGCCTTGTCCGGCAGGAAGCGGTCCGAGATGTAGCGGTCGGCCAGGGTGGCGGCGGCGACCAGGGCGGCGTCCGTGATGGAGACCCGGTGGTGGGCCTCGTACCGGTCGCGCAGGCCCTTGAGGATCTCGATGGTGTGCGGCAGCGACGGCTCGGCGACCTGGATCGGCTGGAAGCGGCGCTCCAGCGCGGCGTCCTTCTCCAGGTGCTTGCGGTACTCGTCGAGCGTGGTGGCACCGATGGTCTGCAGCTCGCCACGGGCCAGCATCGGCTTGAGGATGCTGGCGGCGTCGATGGCGCCCTCGGCGGCGCCCGCGCCGACCAGGGTGTGCAGCTCGTCGATGAACAGGATGATGTCGCCGCGGGTGCGGATCTCCTTGAGCACCTTCTTCAGGCGCTCCTCGAAGTCACCGCGGTAGCGCGAGCCGGCCACCAGGGCACCGAGGTCCAGCGTGTAGAGCTGCTTGTCCTTGAGCGTCTCCGGGACCTCGCCCTTGACGATCGCCTGGGCCAGGCCCTCGACCACGGCGGTCTTGCCGACGCCGGGCTCACCGATCAGCACGGGGTTGTTCTTGGTGCGGCGGGACAGCACCTGCATGACCCGCTCGATCTCCTTCTCGCGCCCGATGACCGGGTCGAGCTTGGCCTCGCGGGCGGCCTGGGTGAGGTTGCGGCCGAACTGGTCCAGGACCAGCGAGGTCGACGGGGTGCCCTCGGCGGGCCCGCCGGCCGTGGCCGACTCCTTGCCGCCACCGGTCTGGTACCCGGAGAGCAGCTGGATGACCTGCTGGCGCACCCGGTTGAGGTCGGCGCCCAGCTTCACGAGGACCTGGGCGGCGACGCCCTCGCCCTCGCGGATCAGGCCGAGCAGGATGTGCTCGGTACCGATGTAGTTGTGGCCGAGCTGCAGGGCCTCGCGGAGCGAAAGCTCCAGGACCTTCTTCGCCCGGGGCGTGAAGGGAATGTGACCGGACGGGGCCTGCTGGCCCTGGCCGATGATCTCCTCGACCTGCTGGCGAACGGCCTCAAGAGAAATCCCGAGGCTCTCCAGGGCCTTAGCGGCGACACCCTCACCCTCGTGGATCAGACCCAGGAGGATGTGCTCGGTGCCGATGTAGTTGTGGTTGAGCATCCGGGCTTCTTCCTGAGCCAGGACGACAACCCGCCGCGCGCGGTCGGTGAACCTCTCGAACATCGTTTATCGCTCCTCAGAGCGGTCGGGCAGTTCGGGGTCGGTCCCCGCCCTGTCCTTCCGCATGCTAGTCCCGCTCAGCGGCGCGGCCCACGGATTCACTCCCCGGTACGGGAGCGACTTGCTGCGCGACCAGCCGACACCAATCCCAACCTGATGCTGGAAGACGGTGTTCCCACAGGTGGGCCGGATGCACCAGATACCGCTACGCCATCGGCGAACAACGCCGGGCCCGGCGGATCCGGACAGCCCCCGTCCGGTCGCGCTAACTGCCCCGGGCGGGGTCCAGGACCCCGTCCACCTGCATTCATACCCGGTATCGGGGCGGTTCTCGCGCAGTTTCCGCGGTGGCGGTGTTCGCCTGGCGAGAAGTCGGCCGGCGGTGACGGTGGTTCAGCCGCGGCAGCTGCGGCCGGTGGGCCGTCCGGTGGTGCCGGCGTTACCGCTTCGCTCCTACAGCGTTGCACAGCCTGTGATTGTTCCGCCGCCCGGAACACCGCCCAGAACGCGGTCCGGGAGGCGGCCCGCGGCGGATCCCGGAACACCGTCCGGTGCGGATCCCGGACACCGGTTCCCGGAACACCGGCCGGACCGGTGCCCCCACCGCTGCCCCTGCGGGTGCCCGAACGGGCGCCCGCCCCCGGGCCGGCTGCTGCCCCGGCACGTGCCGCGGGGCGCGGAGGAGGACCCTCCGCGCCCCGCGCGTGTGCCGGGAACGCCTCCGGCCCGCGCCGGCACCCCGCACCCGTTCCGGCCCTGCGACGGCGCCGGGGTCAGGATGCGTTGGCCTCCTCGTAGGCCTGCCGGACGTTGCTCGGGACCCGGCCGCGGTCGTTGACCTCCAGGCCCTGCTCCTTGGCCCACGCCCGGATCTTCGCGGTGTCCGGAGCGCTGCCGGACGGGCGCGGGGTGGTGCCGCGGCCCGGACGGCGGGCGCCGGCGAGCCGGCCGCTCTGCTTGCGGCCCTTCTCCACGTACGGCGCCAGCAGACCGCGGAGCTTGTCCGCGTTGGCGCTCTTCAGGTCGATCTCGTAGGCAACGCCGTCGAGCGCGAACGTCACCGTCTCGTCCGCCGAACCGCCGTCGAGATCGTCTTCAAGAATGACCTGCACCCTCTGTGCCACGGGCTTCCCTTTCCGCTAAACGACCCATTGCCTAAGGAAAGGAAAGCGCCTTTCAGCGGAAAACACAAACCCCTGAGGGGGTCGGGAGCCGCTCACAGGTGCAGCAGCATGCGCGAGTTGCCCAGAGTGTTGGGCTTCACGCGCTCCAGGTCGAGGAACTCCGCGACACCTTCATCGTACGAGCGGAGAAGTTCTTCATAGACATCCGTAGCGATCGCCGCCGGGTCTGTCGTACCATCATCGGTTTCCTGGAGCTCGCCGATCTCGACGAAACCGTGTTTCGCGAAGAAGGGCACCTCGAACGTCAGGCAGAAAATCCGACGGACGCCCAGCCAGCGGGCGGTCTGCAGCAGCTTCTCCAGCAGCAGATGTCCGACGCCGTGTCCGCGGCAGGACGGATCGACGGCGAGCGTACGAACCTCCGCGAGGTCTTCCCACATGACGTGCAGCGCGCCGCAGGCCACCACCGCGCCGTTGTCGTCGCGTTCCGCGACCCAGAACTCCTGGACGGACTCGAACAGTGTGACGGTGGGCTTGTCGAGCAGAATGCCGTCGCGCGAGTAGGCGTCGATGAGCCTGCGCACTGTCCGCACGTCCGTGGTCCGCGCCCGGCGGATGGTGACCTCCATGGCGGGACGTTATCGCGCCGGCCCCGCTCCGGTCTCCCCGGTATCCGCCCCGGGCTCCGCGGAATCCGGCGGGGCGGGATCGGCCGGGAACAGGGCTGCCACCCGCAACGCGTCCCGCAGCGCCTCCCGTTGCTCGGGCGACATCAGGCCGAAGAAGTGCACCAGGGCGGCCGCGGGATTGTCACTGGTGGCCCAGGCGTCGTTCATCAGCGCCGCCGTGTACGCCTCGCGGGACGAGACCGGCTCATATCGATAGGCCCGGCCGGCGCGCTCGCGGCGCAGCCAGCCCTTTCTGTGGAGCTTGTCCAGGACGGTCATCACCGTGGTGTACGCGATTTCGCGTTCCGCCTGCAGATCCAGGAGAACCTCGCGAACCGTGACCGGTCGGTTCCACTGCCACACCCGGGTCATGATGGCGTTCTCAAGTTCGCCGAGTTGCCGGACCATAGTGCGGCCAGGATAGGGAGTGAATGGGGCAAATCTTGTGAAGTGCCACCAAACCGGCGCGCCGCCACCCCCGGGAATCGGGAATGGCGGCGCGCCGGTGTTCGTGGGCGGCTGACGGGTCAGTCGACCAGGTCCTCCTTGGCCTTCTGGGCCCCGCCCTGGCTGCGGATGATGGCCCGCACCAGGAAGCCGAAGCCGATCGCCATGACCAGCGGCGGGACGATCGCGCTGACGTAGTCCATCAGGTCACTCCTCCTCGGTCTTCTCCGCCGCGGTGGCGGCGGACGCCTTGGGCTCCGGCTTGACCAGGGGGAAGAGCACGGTCTCCCGGATGTTCTTGCCGGTGAGCAGCATGATCAGGCGGTCCACCCCGAGGCCGAGGCCGCCGGTGGGCGGCATCGCGTACTCCAGGGCCCGCAGGAAGTCCTCGTCGACCTGCATCGCCTCGACGTCGCCGCCCGCCGCCAGCAGGGACTGCGCGGTCAGGCGGGCGCGCTGCTCGACCGGGTCGACCAGCTCGGAGTAGGCGGTGCCGATCTCGGTGCCGAAGATCACCAGGTCCCACTTCTCGGCCACGCCCGCGACCGAGCGGTGCTGGCGGGTCAGCGGGGAGACCTCGGTCGGGTAGTCCTTGATGAAGGTCGGCGCGACGGCGTTCTCCTCCAGCAGGCGCTCGACCATCTCCAGCACGATCTGGCCGTGGCCCCACTCCTTCTCGAAGGGGATGCCGTGCTCGGCGGCCAGCTTGCGCAGCTCCTCGACCGAGGTCTCCGGGGTGACCTCGGTGCCCAGGTGGGCGGAGATGCCGGGGTAGACGCTGACCTCGGCCCACGGCTCGGCCAGGTCGATCTCGTGCTCGACGCCGTGCGGGTCGAGGCCGCGGATCACCGTGGTGCCCAGCGCGTCGCGGGCGGCGTTGATGATCGTCGCCCGGATCAGCTCGGCCTGGGTGTCGTAGTCGCCGTAGGCCTCGTACGACTCCAGCGAGGTGAACTCGGGGTTGTGGGTGGAGTCGGCGCCCTCGTTGCGGAAGTTGCGGTTGATCTCGAAGACCTTCTCCGCGCCGCCGACCACCAGCCGCTTGAGGTACAGCTCGGGGGCGATCCGCATGAAGAGGTCGATGTCGTACGCGTTGATGTGCGTCTTGAACGGGCGCGCGTTGGCGCCGCCGTGCACCGGCTGGAGCATCGGGGTCTCGACCTCGATGTAGCCGCGCTCCTCGTAGGTGCGGCGGATCGAGCGGACCACCTTGGAGCGCAGGTGCAGGATCTCGCGGGCCTCGGGGTTGACGATCAGGTCGACGTACCGCTGGCGGACCCGGGCCTCCGGGTCGGTCAGGCCCTTGTGCTTGTCCGGCAGCGGGCGCAGGCACTTGGCGGTGAGCGCCCAGCTGTCCACCATCACCGACAGCTCGCCGCGGCGGGAGGTGATCACCTCGCCCTCGACGCCGACCTGGTCGCCGAGGTCGATGTCGGACTTCCAGGCGGCCAGCCGCTCCTCGCCCAGCTTGTCCAGGGAGAGCATCACCTGGAGGTCGCCGGAGCCGTCGCGCAGGGTGGCGAAGCAGAGCTTGCCGCCCGTCCGGGAGAGGATCACGCGGCCGGTGATGCCGGCCCGCTCGCCGGTCGCGGTGTCCGGCGCCAGGTCCGGGTGCTTGGCACGGAGGTCCGCGATGGTGCTGGTCCGGGGGAAGCCGACCGGGTACGGGTCGACGCCGGCCGCCCGGAGCCGGTCCAGCTTCTCGCGCCGGACGCGCATCTGCTCGGGAAGGTCGTCGGTCGCGGGGAGGGGGCTCTGATCGCTCACCCCACAAGGGTAGCCAGCCACACACCGTGCTCCGCCACGGGATATCCGCGCCGCCCGTCGCGGCACGCCGAAGGGGGGAGACCGCAGGTGTGCGGTCTCCCCCTTCGGCGAGAAATCCCGGTCAGCGCCAGATCACGTAGAAGGTCCTGCCGGCGTACGACTTCCGGGTGCCGTCCACGCTGACCGCCGTGACGGTGAGGTTCTGAATGCCCCAGTTGTTCGGTACGACGTCGACTGTCGCAGCGCCGTTGACCGCGGGGACGGTCGGCGCCTCGGTGTCGTAGATACCGGCAAAGCTGTACCTGAAGTACGCCGGCTGGAACCCGGGCTCGATCTCGTCCGTGGTGGCGGTGAAGGCGAAGTGCATCGTCTGACCCATGTAGATGGGGCTGGTACTCGGATCCGACATCGTCATGGTGAAGCCGGGATCCTGGCTGGCCCTGAAGTAGCACGGTGTGCTAGCCGGGGAGGTGTGCACCCCGTCGGTGGTGTACGCGTACCAGCTGTACGCGTTGCCCTTGACCACGTCACCCTCGAAGATCAGCGCGGAGACCGGTCGGCCGTCGGGCTGGGCCGCGTCGGTCGCGAACGTCTTGGTGCCCTCCGGGCCGGTCAGGACCATCTGGGTCCAGACCGGCCCGGAGGCGCCGGGAAGCTTGCCCGCGGTCGCACCGAGCTTGGAGGCCCCGAAGTTCGGGATGAACCAGCGACCGGGGCTGGGGGAGTCACAGCCCCCGTCGTCCATCGACAACCCGGTCGGGCCGCCCTGCGGGGCGGTGAAGTAGCCGAACAGGTCGACCACCACGTCCACCGAACCGGCGTTGTTGTAGAAGTTGACGTCCCCGGAGCGGTCGACGGGGACGATCACCGTGTTGGCCACGGTCTCGCCCGCCCTGTAGTTCAGGTTCGAGCTGCTCGGCCGGGGGCTCCCACCCGGGTACACGTCGAGGTGGCTGGCAGCTGTCGGACCGGTCGCCGTCACGTTCAGGACGACGGCGCTCACCTTGCCGGCGGGCAGGGCCGGCTCGTCGCTGACGGACCAGCTCAGGATGCCGCCCTGGCCGACCGGGCGACGTCCCGGGTCCCGGGTGTCCAGGACCCGGGACGGGCCGGTGGAGGTGAAGCCGGAGCCGCTGGGGGCGCCGGTGTAGAAGCCGAACACGTCCACGACCAGGTTGGCCGTGCCGACGTGGTTGTAGAGGTCGACGCTGCCGTCGGCCCCGAGCGGGACAGTGACGAGGTTGGGCACCGTCTGGCCTGCGGTGAAGTTGAGGTTCGAGGTGACCGGCCGGGAGGTGCCGTGCGGGTACACGGTGAGGAAGCTGGAGCCCGTGCTGTCGGTCGCGGTGACGTTGAGCACCACGGCCGTCGCCCCCGCGGCCGGGACACGGTTGCGCCCGGCGAGCTCAAGGTTGACCGTGGCGTCCGCGCCGACCGGTTGCGCGGTGCCGCCCGGACCCGTTGTGCGGGTGTCCAGCGCCCGCGACGGGGTGACCGCCTGGAAAGTGGAGGCCGCCACCGCGGGGTCGTCGGTGTAGTACCCGAACAGGTCGGCGATCAGGTTGGCCGAGCCGAGGTGGTTGTACACGTCGACGTATCCGTTGGACACCGGGACGGTCACCAGGTTGGCCACCGTCTGGCCGGGAGTGAAGTTGAGGTTGGACGTCCTGGGCCGTGACTGTCCGTCGGGGTGGACGGTGACGAAGCTGTCTCCTGTGGTGTCCGTGGCTGTCACGTTCAGGACCACTGCCGTGGCACCGGCTGCAAGCTGGCCGACGGGGAAGCGGAGGGTGCTGTCGCCGCCGAGCGGCCCCTCGGCCGGTACACCGATGGCGGCCCGGGTGTCCAGTAGCCTGGTGAGATCCGTCTGGACGAACCGGCCGGGCTGAACGGCGGCCGGCGGAACGGGGGCACCGGGGGAGACGACCGGTGCGGCGGATGCCGGAACGGTGACCGCGGCGAGGGCGAGCTCGGTTGCGGCGATCGCGAGGCGCAGTATCGTGCGCGGCGGCGACCATGCGCGGGCTCGCCGCGGGTAGGGGGTGGACCGGTCCATCCATGCTCCAGAGATCGCGGGTGGGCGGATCAGGGAGCGAACGATGGCGGACCAGGCACGGTCCGGCCCCGCCACCGGCCGCGTGACCGGTGAACTGTACGAAAGAGTGTTCTTGCAGAGCCCGCCCCCCACCGGAGGGTCACTCCGGCAGCACAAAGTCATACCAGTGGGGTGATCCTCGGGGCTGCCCTCCGCTGATTACCGTTCGGCAACGAAGCGAAGGGGGGCGGCGGGCCATCGGCCCGCCGCCCCCCTTCGCGGGCGGGCGCGGTCAGCCGGTGCCGGTGGCCAGCTCCAGTTCCTCCGTCTCGGCGGGGGCCTCGGGGCGGGCCGGGGGCTTGGGGCGGCGCCCGAAGAGCTCGGCCGGGGTGGGCATCCGGTGCGGGCGGGGCGCGGACGCGGGGGTGGCGGGCTGGTCGGCGCCGGCGTCGGTGCTGCTCATCGGGATCCGTCCTCCAACAGGGATGGGGAGACTGCTCGGGGGTGCGGCGGGGCTCGGTACGGCGACGAGGTGGCGGTGGCCGGTGGTGAGGGCGAGCCGCTCGCGGACGGCGGCCTCGGCGAGTGCGTGGCAGCGGCCGGCCAGTCGTGAGCGGCGGGCCCGTTCGTGCTGGCCGCAGGGCTGGCGGGTCAGTCCGCGCAGTGCGGTGAGGTCCTCGGGGCCGGGGAGGTAGCCGTCGGTGACCGCCTCCTCCAGGCGTTCCAGGTAGCCGCCGGCGCTGCCGGGCAGCGCGGCCCGGTAGCGGCCGAGGTCGGCGAGCAGGAAGGCGCGCAACCGGCCGCCCTCCTGGACGGCCTCGTCGATCGCCTCGGTCAGGCGCAGGGCGTCCTGGACGTCCTCGGCCCACAACTCGGCGCCCGTGGCGGTGAACGGCAGCCCGCCGGGGGCCTGGAGGTGGGCGGGGACGGCAGGGTGCAGGGCTTGGGCGAGGGCGCGGCGCAGCACGCGGACTTCGTCGGCGCTGAAAGCCATGCCGCCGCGCGATCCGTGTGGCGTAGGCATGGGTTGACACTACGTGAGGAATATCCGATTTGTCGGTAACGTCGCGCCGATGCCCCACGTTCGGCCCGCCGAATGTCCCGCCGGGCGTACAGCGGGACATCCGGTGGGTCGTCCGTCCGGCGCCTGCGGCCGGTGCGGTCCTGGCGCCCCTGGGCGGCGTCAGCGCCGCAGCGCCTCCGCGGGCTGGATCCGGGCCGCGCGCCAGGCCGGGTAGACGCCGGCCAGCAGGCCGGTGGCCAGGCCGACGAGCGGCGCGGCGGCCACCGTCGCCGGCGCGACCACCGGGGTCCAGTCGCGGGCCAGGGCCACGCCGAGCACCGTGAGCACCCCGAGCGAGGTGCCGACCAGGCCGCCGACCAGCCCCAGCGAGGCCGACTCGGTGAGGAACTGGCCGGTGATGTGGCGGCCCTTGGCGCCCAGCGCCCGGCGCAGGCCGATCTCGCCGGTCCGCTCCAGGACGGCGACCAGGGTGGTGTTGGCGATCCCGACCGCGCCGATCACCAGGCAGATCCCGGCGAGCAGCAGGAAGAGCTGGTCGAGGTCGGAGGTGACGTTGGACCGCAGGGTGCGCGGGTCCGGCGGCGGTACCGGTTTGAAGTTCTCCGGGTGGGCCGGGTCCAGGGCGAGCGCGGCCTCGCCGGCGATCTGCTGGGCCGCGCCGATCCTGGTGGAGATGATCATCTTCGCCCGTTCCCGGTCGGGCGGGCCCCAGAGCCGCTCGGCGGCCCCGCGCGGCACGGTGACGGAGAGCAGCAGGTCGGCCTTGCGCCGGACGTCGCCGATGATCCCGATGACGGTGAACGGCTTGCCGTCCAGGAAGATCGCGGGCTGGGTTTCGAGCGTGGTGATCCCCAGCCGGGCCGCCGTCGCGGCGCCGAGCACGGCGACCTGCCGGCCGGTGTCGTCGTGCCAGGAGTCGAAGGTCCGGCCCTGGACCAGCTGCGGTTCGGCCGCCGCCAGGACGCCCGCCGAGGCGGCGACCACCGGCACCTGGTCCCCGCCGTTCTGCCGGCCGACCGGCGCGGCCCGGACGGCGCCGGTGGCCTGGCGCACCGGCCAGTAGACGCCGGCCGCCTCGACCCCGTTCAGCCGTTGGATGCGGGCGTCGGCGTCGGCGGGGAAGGAGAGCCGGGTCAGTTCCGGCCGCGGGCCGCCGGTGTCCTCCACGCTCACCTCGGTCGCGCTCAGCACGCTGAACCGGGAGTCGATCTGGGACGAGGTGGTGGCGGTCAGCCCGAGGACGGCGACGAAGGCGCCGACCCCGAGGACGGTGCCGAGGCCGGTCAGCGCCGAGCGGGCGGGCCGCTGGAGCACCCCGGCCAGGGCCTCGGAGAGCAGGTCGCGCAGCGGCAGCCGGGACGGCTCGACCACGTGGGCGCGGCGGCGTGGCCTCATGCCGTGGCCACCTCCCGCAGCACGCCGTCGCGGATCGCCACCGTCCGCCGGCCGCGGGCGGCCACCTGGGGGTCGTGGGTGATCAGCAGGACGGTCAGGCCCTCCGCGTGCAGCTCGTCCAGCAGGGCGAGGACGGACTCCGCGGTGGCGGTGTCCAGGTTGCCGGTCGGCTCGTCGCAGAGCAGCAGCGAGGGTTGTCCGACCAGCGCCCGGGCGATCGCGACCCGCTGCCGTTCGCCGCCCGAGAGGCGGGTCGGCAGGGCGTCCAGCCGGTGGCCGAGGCCCACCTGGACGAGGGCCGAGCGGGCCCGCTCCCGCCGTTCGGCGGCGCCCCGGCGGCCGGGAGCGGACGTGTAGAGCATGGCCAGGGCGACGTTCTCGGCCGCCGAGCGGTGCGGCAGCAGGTGGAAGGACTGGAAGACGAAGCCGATCCGGCGCCCGCGCAGCGCGGTGCGGTCGCCGTCGGGGAGCGCACCGGTGTCGATGCCGTCCAGCAGGTACCGGCCGGTGGTGGGGGTGTCCAGCAGGCCGGCGATGTTGAGGAAGGTGGACTTGCCGGAGCCGGACGGGCCGGTCACCGTGACGTACTCGCCCGGTTCGACGGCCAGGTCGCAGGGCTGGAGGGCGGTGACCGGGGGCGGCCCGGGGTAGGTCAGGCCGACCTGGCGGAACTCGATGACGGGGGCGCTCACGGGGTGCCCGCCCGGTCCGCGTCCTTCACGCCGACGATCACCTGGTCGCCGGGCCCGAGCGAGCCATCGATCAGCGGCCGGACCTCCGCGCTGCCGCCGCCGACCGTGCCCGGGGTGACCTCGACCCGGCGGCGCTGTCCGTTCCCGTAGACCGTCACCACGGTCCTGCCGTCCGCCGTCGCGGAGACCGCCGACAGCGGGACGACCAGCACCGGGCCGGCCGAGGAGGCGGCCCGCACGGTGAGGCGGACGTCCTGGCCGGCCAGCTTCGGGTCGAGCGGGGCGTCCGGCTCGACCACCAGCTGGTAGCCGGCCGGGCCGCCGCCCTGGCCGGTGCCGCCACCCTGGTTGGTGCCACCGCCCTGCTGGCCGCTGCCGCCGGTGCCGCTCTGCTGGGGGTCGCCGGGGGTGTCGGCGACCGCCGTCACCTTGCCGGCGGCCTTGGTCCCGGCCAGCTCGGAGAGGATCTCGACCTGCTGGCCCGGATGGACCAGTCCCTTGTCGGAGACGGACAGCGAGCCCCTGACGACCAGCGCCCCGGCCGAGACCGTCAGCACCTTGCCGCTGACCTCGCCGCCGATCCGGCCGGTGACGGCGTCGACGCGGGCGGGGAAGCCGGAGAGGAAGAGCAGCTCCGCGGCCGGGACCATCGGGCCGGTGGCGGCCCTGACGTCGGCGGCCTTCCTCCGGAGCTTGGCGAGGTCCTCGCCGGCGCGGGTCACCTGCTTCTGGGCGGTGTCGACGGCGGTGCGGGCGGCGTCCGCCGGGTTCTCGCCGGCGGAGCCCGCGCCCCCGGTGCCGGCCCCGGCACCCGTGGAGCCCGCACCCGCGGTGCCCGCACCCGTGGTGCCCGCACCCGCGGTGCCCGGCGCGCCCCCGGCGCCGTCTCCCGCAGCAGCACCCGCGGCAGCACCCGCAGAGGCACCCGCGGCGCCCCCCGGGGCGGCCGTCGCGGAGGGCTGGGCCGGGGCGGACTGCCGGGCCCGCTGGGCGGCCACCGCGTCGTCGTACCGCCTCTGGGCGGCCTTCAGCGCGTCCTTGGCGTCGGACAGTGCCCGTTCGCCGCCGGTCACCGCGTCCTGGGCGGCCGACACCTGGGCGTCGCCGTCCGGGGAGGCGGGCAGCGGGTCGTAGCCGCGCGCCGCGTAGAAGGCCTGCACGGCGGCCTTGGTCGCCGCGCCGTAGGTGCCTTCGGGGTCGTCGTCCGAGCCGAAGCCCAGTTCCTTCAGGGCCTGCCGGAGCTGCTTGACGTCCTGTCCGGTGGCCCCGGGCCTGAGGTCCCGGTAGACGGGGAGGTCGCCCTTGAGGGCGAACACCGGCCGCCCGGCCACCTCCAGCACCGACTGCCCGGCCCGGGCCTGGTCGCCGGCCTTCAGCGGCAGCTTGGTCACCACCGGCTTGGCACCGGCCCCGCCCGCTGCGCCGCCGGCCGGGGCCACGTCCACCGACTGGCCGGCGCTCACCAGTCCCCGGACCACCACCGAGTCGGTCAGCACCCGCTTCTCCACCGGTGCGGTCAGCACGTCCGCCGGCGGCGGCTTGCTCTCCGCCGCCGCCTGCGCGGGCGACTTGATCACCAGTGAGGCGGCCAGCCCGCCGCCGGAGAGGGCCACCGCGGTCGCCACCACGACCAGGAGCAGCCGCCTGCGCCGCCGCAGCCCGTGGCGCCCGGAACCGTCCTCCCATGGCTCCGGCCCGTCGGCCGGCCCGTCCCCGGCCGTTTTGACCGTCCCGGCCTTCCCCTCGAACTCCGTCACGCCCCCACCCTCGATCCGGCCCCCCGGGCCACGTTTCACGACTGGGTCAACCAGGCTTGTATACAACACCATTGACGGAAGATCAGATGGCCTGCCGTCCGGGAAGAGGAGCCGGGCCGCGGCCCCCGCCGCACCCCCGCCGACCCCCCGCCGACCCCTCCCGGCCGAACCCCCGTCGTCCCCGCGGACCCGAGCCCGGCGGACCTCTGTAACATCCCCGGGCCGCCGCCGGTCATTCAGGTGTAGGGGAAAACGACGCAGGGGAGCCCGGCAGATGGCACGAGAAGGTCAGCTTCGGACGGCAGGGGGCCGGGCCCGGGACGAGGACTTCCGGGCCTTCGCGGCGGCGCGCACCCCGAACCTGTACCGCACCGCCTGCCTCCTGACCGGCGGGGACACCCACCTGGCGGAGGACCTGGTCCAGGAGGCGCTCGGGCGGATCTACGTCCAGTGGCACCGCACCTCCTGGTTCACCCCGCGCGCCCGGATCGACAACCCGGCCGGGTACGCGCACACCGTGCTGGTGCGGGCCTTCCTCTCGCACCGCAGCCGCCGCAGCAGCGGCGAACAGCCCGTCGAGGCCGTCCCGGACGGCGCCGCCCGCGAGGGCGACCCGGCGCTGCGGCTGACCCTGGTCGACGCGCTCGCCAGGCTCGCGCCGCGCGACCGGGCGGTCCTCGTCCTGCGCTACTGGGAGGACCGCAGCGTCGAGGAGACCTCCGAGATCCTGCGCAGCAGTTCGGGTGCGGTCCGCACCCGGACGGTCCGGGCGCTCGGCCGGATCCGCGCGGTCCTCGGCGACGGTCTCGACGCACTCGCCGAGCGCTGAGAGCCCGAGCCGGACCGATTCACACCCAACACTCGACACACTCGACCGACCTGGAACGGTGGTTCAGCATGCCCGCAGACCGGGACCTTCCCGACACCCAGTACGAGCAGGACTTCGCCGAGGCGATCAGCCGTGCGGGGGAGGTGTTCCACGCCGAGACCACCCCGCTGGTCGACTCCGGCTGGGCGTACGGCCGCCGGCTGCGCCGCCGCCGGCGGGCGTCGGTGCTGGCCGGAGCCGCCGCACTGGCGCTGATCGGGGTCGGTGGTGTCGCCGCCGGCTCCCTGAGCGGCGGCGGTGTCGCCGCCAGCCCGGCCTCCGGGGCCTCGGCCGCACCGGTCTCCGGCCAGGAGTTCCTCGGCATGCTGACCGAGCTGCTGCCGGCCGGCACCATCGACATCGGCACGACCGGCGAGGCCCGGGGGACGGAGAGCGGCACGCCGCAGGCACGGTTCACCTACGACGACGGCCACGGCCAGGCCCAGATCCTGTTCTGGGTCACGCGCACCCCCGACGCCATGGTCCCGGCGCCGGGCTGCCCCGAGCCCCAGGTCCTGGCCGCGGGCGGCGACACCTGCACCGACACCACCCTCGCGGACGGCTCCCAGCTGATCGTCTACCAGGCGGGCACCCGGGCCGACGAGCCGGCGGGCAGCAAGACCTGGTCGGCGAAGCTGTACTCCAAGGCCGGCTACAGCCTGATGATCCAGGAGTGGAACCGCAAGCCGCTCGACCGGGGCACCCCGGTCACCCGTACCGCCCCGCCGCTGACCACGCAGCAGCTCTCCGCGGTGGCCACCGACTCGCGCTGGGCGGGGGTCGGCGCGGCGCTCCCGTCGCCGGTGCAGCCGCCGCGCGGGCCATCGAAGCCCACCGGCCCGGCCAAGCCGACCGGCCCGGCCATCCCGAGCGGCACCCCGGCCACGCCGACCGCCCCGGCCACGCCCCGGGACGGCAACCCGGCCGTCCCGCCGGCCCTGCAGGCGCCGGCCCCCGTGCCCGGTGCCGGTTCGCCGGAGAGCATGGCCGCCGCCGCGACCGAGGCCGCCAAGCGGTGACGTCGGCGGCTCAGGCCGTCGGGCGGTTGCGCTCGTACACCAGGCGCAGGCCGATGAGCGTCAGCCAGGGCTCGTGCACGTCGATCGTGGCGGCCTCGCCGAGGACCAGCGGGGCCAGCCCGCCGGTGGCGATGACCTGGACGTCGTCCGGGTCCTTGGCGAGCTCCCGGGCCATCCGGTCGACCAGGCCGTCGACCTGGCCGGCGAAGCCGTAGAGGATGCCGGACTGCATGCCCTCGACGGTGTTCTTGCCGATGACGTTGCGCGGCCGGGCCAGCTCGATCTTGCGCAGCTGGGCACCGCGCGCGCCGAGCGCCTCCACCGAGATCTCGATGCCGGGGGCGATCGCCCCGCCGACGTAGTCGCCGCGGGCGTTGATCGCGTCGAAGGTGGTGGCGGTGCCGAAGTCGACCACGATGCACGGGCCGCCGTACAGGTGGTTGGCGGCCAGCGCGTTGACGATCCGGTCGGCGCCGACCTCCTTGGGGTGGTCCATCAGGACGTGCACGCCCGTCTTCACCCCGGGCTCCACGATGACCGCGGGGACGTCACCGTAGTAACGGCGCGTCACCTCGCGGAACTCGTGGAGCACCGAGGGGACGGACGAACAGATCGCCAGGCCGTCCACCGCGGCCTCGTTGACCGCGGTGTGCGAGCCCATCAGCCCCTGGAGGAGCACCGCCAGCTCGTCGGCCGTGCGGCGCGGATCGGTGGAGATCCGCCAGTGCTCGGCCACTTCCTCGCCGTCGAACAGGCCGAGTGTGGTCTGGGTGTTGCCGACGTCGATGGTGAGCAGCATGGGTGCCTTCTGCGTGAGGGGCGATCAGGTGATCAGGCGCGCAGGTCGAGGCCGATGTCCAGGATCGGCGAGGAGTGCGTGAGCGCGCCCACGGCCAGGTAGTCGACACCAGTCTGGGCGACCTCGTGCGCGGTGGCCAGGGTCAGGCCGCCGGAAGCCTCCAGCCGGGCCCGGCCGGCCACCAGCGCGACGGCCTCCTTGAGCTGCGGGACGGTGAAGTTGTCCAGCAGGATCAGGTCGGCCCCGGCCTCCAGCACCGGCGGGATCTGCTCCAGGGTGTCCACCTCGACCTCGACCGGCAGGTCGGGGTAGGCGGCCTTGACGGCCCGGAACGCCTCGGCGACGCCGCCGGCCGCGACCACGTGGTTGTCCTTGACCAGGGCCGCGTCGGAGAGCGCCATCCGGTGGTTGGCGCCGCCGCCGCAGCGGACCGCGTACTTCTGCAGCGCCCGCAGGCCCGGGGTGGTCTTGCGGGTGTCGCGGACCACCGCGCCGGTGCCCTCCAGGGCGTCCGCCCAGGCGCGGGTCGCGGTGGCGATGCCGGAGAGGTGGCAGAGCAGGTTGAGCGCGCTGCGCTCGGCCGTCAGCAGGTCGCGGGTGCGGCTGCGGACGGAGAGCAGCACCTGGCCGGCCTCGACCCGGTCGCCGTCCTGGACGTGCCGCTCGACCTCGAACTCCTCCTCGCAGACCAGCGAGACGACGGCCTCGGCGATCCGCAGGCCGGCGACCACGCCGGCCTCGCGGGCGGTGAAGTCGGCGGTGGCGACGGCGTCGGCCGGCACGGTGGCGACCGAGGTGACGTCCTCGCCGCCGGCCAGGTCCTCGGCCAGCGCCAGGGAGGCGATGTCCTCGACCTCGACCGGGTCCAGGCCGGCCTCCTCCAGCAGCTCGGCGAGCTGCGGGTCGAGGCCGGTCTCGTAGCCCTCGCCGTCCCCGCAGGCGCAGCCGTCGCCGCAGCCGCCCTGGGAGGCCAGGGGGAGTTCCTCGTGGGAGTGGGTCATGGTTCTACTGCTCCTCAGGGGTGCTGACAAGGTCGCCGGAGGCGGTGAGCGTGGTGATCAGGTGGCGCCGCCAGCCGGCGTCGTCGCGTTCGGGGAAGTCCTCGCGCCAGTGGCAGCCGCGGGTCTCGGCACGCTGTGCGGCGGCCTCGACCAGGGCGGTGGCGACCAGCAGGAGGTTGGCGGCCTCCCAGGTCTCCACCCGGGGGTCGGCCGGCTTCTCCTCGGCGGCGTGCGCGCAGGCCTGCCCGGCGAGCCCGGCGAGGCCGGCCGCGGTGCCCGCCATCGACGCGGCCGAGCGCAGCACGCCGGCTCCGTGAGACATCAGCCGCTGGATCTCGGCCCGCGCCTCGGGCGCGGGCAGCGGCACCGCGTGCGCGGCGCGGGCGGCCGCGACGTCCACCGACCGCTCGGGCAGCCGGCCCGCACGGTGCAGGTCGGTCAGGTCGGCGGCGATCCGCTCGGCGAAGACCAGGCCTTCGAGCAGCGAGTTGGACGCCAGCCGGTTGGCGCCGTGCACGCCGGTGCAGGCCACCTCGCCGCAGGCGTAGAGGCCCGGGACGTTGGTGCGGCCGTGGAGGTCGGTGCGGATGCCGCCGGAGGCGTAGTGCGCGGCCGGGGCGACCGGGATCGGCTCGGTGACCGGGTCGATGCCGTGCGCGCGGCAGGAGGCGAGGATGGTCGGGAACCGCTGCTCCCACATCGCGGCGCCGAAGTGCCGCCCGTCGAGGTACATGTGCTCGGCGCCCTGGAGCTGCATCTGCCGGGTGATCGCCTTGGCGACGATGTCGCGCGGGGCGAGCTCGGCCAGCTCGTGCTGCCCGAGCATGAAGCGGGTGCCGGCGGCGTCGACCAGGTGGGCGCCCTCGCCGCGGACCGCCTCGGAGACCAGCGGCTGCTGGCCCTGGGCCTCCGGGCCGAGCCAGAGCACGGTCGGGTGGAACTGCACGAACTCCAGGTCGGTGACCTCGGCGCCGGCCCGCAGCGCCAGTGCCACGCCGTCGCCGGTGGAGACCGCCGGGTTGGTGGTGGCCGAGAAGACCTGGCCCATGCCGCCGGTGGCGAGCACCACCGCGCGGGCCCGGATGGCGCCGACGCCGTCGCGCTGGCCCTCGCCCATCACGTGCAGGGTCAGGCCGGCCGCACGGCCGTCGGCGTCGGTCAGCAGGTCGAGGACGAGGGCGTGCTCGATCAGTTCCAGGCCGGGGTCGCTGCGGACGGCCGTGACCAGTGCGCGCGATATCTCGGCGCCGGTGGCGTCCCCGCCCGCGTGCGCGATCCGGCGCCGGTGGTGGCCGCCCTCGCGGGTGAGCAGGATCTCGCCGGCCTCGTCGCGGTCGAACGCGGCGCCGGTGGCGATCAGCCGGCGGACGGCGTCGGGGCCCTCGGTGACGAGGGTGCGCACGGCCTCCTCGTCGCAGAGCCCGGCGCCCGCCACCAGGGTGTCGTCGAGGTGCTGCTCGGGGGTGTCGCCCTCGCCCAGGGCGGCGGCGATGCCGCCCTGGGCCCAGCGGGTGGAGCCGTCGTCGAGCATCGCCTTGGTGACCACCACGGCCCGCAGGCCGGCCTTGCGGACGTTGAGGGCGACGGTGAGGCCGGCCACGCCGGAGCCGACCACGACGACGTCGGTGGTGGTCGTCCAGCCGGGGGCGGGGGCGGCGAGGCGGTGCGTGACGGACATGGCGTTCAGTGGCTCCTTCAGCGCGCGGCGGTCGGGGCCGCGTCGTTGCCGTCACCGTACGCCTTGTCACCGCGGAGCAGCCCGGTGCCCTCCCCGGCCTCGGCGGGGTCGCCGCCCATGCCGGTGATCCGGTTGGCGGCGTCCACGAAGACGACCTTCGGCTCGTAGCCCTTGGCCTCGGCGGTGTCCATCTGCCCGTAGGCGATGAGTATGACGAGGTCGCCCGGGTGGACGAGGCGGGCGGCGGCACCGTTGATGCCGATCACGCCGGAGCCGCGCGGGCCGGCGATGGTGTACGTCTCCAGCCGGGCGCCGTTGTTGATGTCGACGATGTGGACCAGCTCGCCGGGGAGCAGGTCGGCGGCGTCGAGCAGGTCCTCGTCCACCGTGACGGAGCCGACGTAGTGCAGGTCGGCCTGGGTCACGGTGGCCCGGTGGATCTTGGACTTGAGCATGGTGCGGAGCATGGGGTCACGCCTCCTGTGAGTGCATGCCTAGTGGTGCTTCGGATACCGGATACAGCGGCGGACGGTTCTGGGCCTGCCGCCCGTCCCGTCCGGCGGACGGTTCCGGGCGTGCTGCCCGTCCCGCCCGGCGGACGATTCTGTGCTTGTCGCTCATCCGCCTAGCGGCAGATGACGTGGACGTTGTCGATCAGGCGGGTCGAGCCCACCTTCGCGGCGACGGCCAGCACCGCCTCGCCCTGGAAGTCGTCCGCGGCCTCGGTGAAGTCGTGCGGGTCGATCAGGGCGAGGTAGTCGAGGGTGACGCCTTCGGCGCCGCCTTCCTCGATCGAGGAGGCGATGACGGCCGCGGCGGCCTCGCGCACGGCCTTCGGGCCCTGCGCGGCCGCGTCGCGGCCGGCGAAGAGCGCCTTGGAGAGGGCGAGCGCGCGCACGCGGTCCTCGTCGGAGAGGTAGCGGTTGCGGGAGGAGAGCGCCAGGCCGTCCTCCTCGCGGATCGTCGGCACGCCCACGATCTCGACGTCGAAGTCGAGGTCGGCCACCATCCGCTGGATGATCGCCAGCTGCTGGGCGTCCTTCTCGCCGAAGAAGGCGAAGTCCGGGTCGGTGATGTGCAGCAGCTTGGCGACCACGGTCAGCACGCCGTCGAAGTGGCCCGGGCGGGTGGCGCCCTCGTAGCGCTCGCCCATCGGGCCGGCCGCCAGGCGCACCTGGGGCTCGCCGTTCGGGTAGACCTCGTCGACCGACGGCGCGAAGACCACGTCGGCGCCGTTCTCCTCGGCGAGGCGCACGTCCTCGTCCAGGGTGCGCGGGTAGCGCTCCAGGTCCTCGTCGGCGCCGAACTGCAGCGGGTTGACGAAGACGGTGACGGCGACCCGGCCCTCCCGGCCGACCTGCTTGCGGGCGGCGCGGATCAGCGCGGCGTGGCCCTCGTGCAGCGCGCCCATGGTCATCACGACCGCGTTGTCCACCGGCTGCTCGTCCGGCCAGAAGGCCGCCTCGAAGTCGGCGACGGTGTGCGTGACGACGGCCCGGTGGACCTTGGGTGCCCGCTGGGCCTTGCCCGGCTGCTTGCCGCGTGCCATGTGGTCAGCTCTCCTCGTTCAGTACGTCCAGCAGCGCCGCCGCCGACGCTTCGTCGATCGTCCCGTGCGCGAGTGCCCGCTGGGCGGTGGCGCGGGCCATCGCCCGGTAGGCGGCCGGGATGTCCGGGGACACCGTACTGAGCTGCGCCAGGTGGCGCCGAACGGTGCCGGTGTCGCCCCGGGCGACCGGGCCGGTCAGCGCCGCGTCGCCGGAGCGCAGGCTGTTGTCCAGGGCGGCGCCGAGCAGCGGGCCGAGCAGCCGGCCGGGCTCGGCGACCCCGGCGGTGCGCAGCAGCTCCAGCGCCTGCGCGACCAGGGTGACCAGATGGTTGGCGCCGTGCGCGAGGGCCGTGTGGTAGAGCGGGCGGACGCCCTCCGGCACCCACTCGGGCTCGCCGCCCATCTCTACCACCAGCGCCTCGGCGACCGGGCGCAGCTCGTCCGGGGCGGTCACCCCGAACGGGCAGCCGGCGAGGCGGGCCAGGTCGACGGAGGTGCCGGTGAAGGTCATCGCGGGGTGCAGCGCCAGCGGCAGCGCCCCGGCCCGGGTGGCGGGCTCCAGGACGGCGACGCCGTGCGCGCCCGAGGTGTGCACGACCAGTTGGCCGGGCCGGATCGAACCGGTCGAGGCGAGGCCGGCCACCAGGTCGGCCAGCGCGTCGTCGGGGACGGTGAGCAGCACCAGGTCGGCGGCGGCGAGCACCTGCGGCGGGGTGACGATCCGCACGCCCGGCAGCAGCGCGTCGGCGCGGCGGCGGGAGGCGGCGGAGACCCCGGAGGCGGCGACCACCCGGTGGCCGGCGAGCTGGAGGGCGGCGCCGAGCGCGGGGCCGACCCGGCCGGTGCCGACCACGCCGACGGCGAGCCGCGCGGGGCGGTTGCCGGGGTCGGCGGGGTCGCCGAAACCGTCGGCGAGCGGGGCGAAGTCGGCCGGGGTGAAGTCGGCACTGTCGGACGTACTCACGGCTCGGCCCTGGTCCTCACTCTCCGTTCCGGTCCTCTTCGGGTACCGGACGCACCGGCCCATTCTACGGGGGCGGCCCCGGGCGGATTCAATCAGTGGCGCCGGCCCGGACCAGGCCCGCCTCGTAGGCCAGGACGACGGCCTGGACCCGGTCGCGCAGGCCGAGCTTGGCCAGGATCCGGCCGACGTGGGTCTTCACGGTGGCCTCGGAGAGCACCAGCCGGGCGGCGATCTCGCCGTTCGACAGGCCCTGGGCGACCAGCAGGAAGACCTCGCGCTCGCGCTCGGTGAGCGGGCCGAGGGTGTCCGGGCCCGCTGCGCTGGCCGGGGTGGGCAGCACCTCGGCGAAGCGGTCGATCATGCGGCGGGTGGTGGTCGGCGCGACCACCGCGTCACCGCCGTGCACCGCGCGGATCGCGGCCACCAGCTCGGTCGGCGGCACGTCCTTGAGCAGGAAGCCGCTGGCCCCGGCCTTGAGCGCGGCGAAGGCGTACTCGTCGAGGTCGAAGGTGGTGAGGATGAGGACGTGCGGGGCGTCCGGCAGCGGGCTGCCGTCCTCGGCGAGGCAGATCCGCCGGGTGGCCTGCACGCCGTCCAGGCGGGGCATCCGGACGTCCATCAGGATCACGTCCACCTGTGTCTGCTTCAGCTTCTCCAGGGCCTGCGCGCCGTCGCCGGCCTCGGCGGCGATCTCGATGTCGCCCTGCGACTGCAGGATCATCCGGAAGCCCGTACGTAGCAGCTCCTGGTCGTCGACGAGCATCACGCGGATGGTCAAGGTGGCTCCTAGGTTGGTGGCGGCGACGAGGTCGGCGGGGTGGCCGGGTCAGTGTGCCGTCTTGAGGGGCAGGACGGCACGGATCCGGAAGCCGCCGCCGGGGCGTGGCCCGACGTCGAGGCTTCCGCTGACCATGCCGACGCGCTCGCGCATGCCGATCAGGCCGTGGCCCTGGCCGTCGATGCCGCCGGTGGCCAGCTGCTCGTCGGTGGAGCCGCGGCCGTCGTCCTCGACCAGGACGGCCAGCTCGCGCTCGCCGAAGTCGACCGAGACCCGGGCGTGGACGTCGGGGCCGCCGTGCTTGCGGACGTTGGTCAGCGCCTCCTGGACGATCCGGTAGACGGTCAGCTCGACGCCGCGCGGCAGCTCGCGCGGGTTGCCCGAGGTGGCGAAGTCCACCTGGAGGCCGGCCGTGCGGACCTGGTCCAGCAGCTCGGGCAGCTCCTCGACGCCGGGCTGCGGCACGTACTCCTCGGCGGTGTCGGCGGTGCGCAGCACGCCCAGCAGGCGGCGCATCTCGACCAGCGCCTGGCGGCCGGTGGAGGCGATCGTGCCGAGCGCCTCCTTGGCCTGCTGGGGTGAGTTGTCCAGGACGTAGGCGGCGCCGTCGGCCTGGACGATCATGACGGAGACGTTGTGCGCGACCACGTCGTGCAGCTCGCGCGCGATCCGCGCCCGCTCGGCGGCGACCGCCACCTTGGCCTGGGCGTCCCGTTCGCGCTCCAGCCGGGCGGCGCGGTCCTCCAGCTCGACCAGGTAGGCGCGGCGCACCCGGGTGAGCCGGCCCCACGCCCAGCAGAGGATGAACGGGGTCGACATCAGGGCGGAGACCAGCAGGAACTCGGCCGTGCTGCGGTGCTGCCCGTGCCAGACGCCGTCGTCGTCCGTGTAGCCGGACGGGAAGCGCCCGAGGACCAGCGGCCCCGCCAGCAGTCCGCCGGCCAGGCTGAGCCGCGACGTCCAGACCGCTCCGAAGGCGGCGCCGGTGTAGGCGAAGACCAGGTAGCCGATGCTGGAGGCGCCCACCGGCACGCCGAGCGCGACCTGGAGCAGCCCGACCGCGCCGGCGACGCCGACGGTCAGGTTCGGGAACCGGCGGCGGAACACCATCAGCAGCGGGATGACGACCGCGATGGCGTAGTAGACGCCGAGCTTCCAGCCCGTGGCGTTGGTGCTGTCGGGCAGGAGGCCGAGGAAGAGCACCAGCGACGCCCAGGCGGAGTCGACCACCATGGGGTGACGGCGGAGCCAGGCGTTGAGTCGATGCACGTCTCAAGCGTAGGCAGTCGCGCAGCGTGCCCAGGTCCGCCGGGAGGGCGATCCGTCCTACTCCCTAGGTCGGAGAAGCCCCGCCTCCGGTTGGGAGGGTGCGTCCGGATCCCGGTAGCGTCCCGGCACATGACGTGGATGCGGTGGCGGGCCGCCATGGAACAGGCCCTGTACGACCCGGACGGCGGCTTCTACCGCAGGCCGGAGGGCCCGGCCGGGCACTTCCGCACCTCCGTGCACGCCTCCCCGCTGTTCGCCCGTGCGGTGGCCCGGCTCCTGCTGGAGGTGGACGCGGCCCTCGGCCGTCCGGAGGAGCTGGCCTTCGTGGACGTCGGGGCGGGCCGCGGCGAGCTGCTGACCGGCGTGCTGGCCGAGCTGCCGGACGCGGTGCTCGCGCGGCTGCGGCCGTACGGCGTGGAGATCGCCGACCGGCCGGACGGCCTGCCGTCCACAGCCCTGTGGACGGACGAGGTGCCGCGCGGGGTCAGCGGGCTGCTGTTCGCCAACGAGTGGCTGGACAACGTGCCGCTGGACTCCGGCGAGGTGGACGAGGACGGGGTGCTGCGCTACGCCGAGGTGGACACCGCGACCGGCACCGAGCGGACGGGCGGGCCGGTGGACGCGGCGGACGCCGCCTGGGCCGCCCGCTGGTGGCCGGTCGACCACCCGGGGGACTTCGTGGAGCTCGGCGGGCCCCGGGACGCGGCCTGGGCCCACGCCGTCGCCGGGCTGGAGCGCGGCCTGGCCGTCGCCGTCGACTACGGGCACACCGCCGGGCGGCGCCCGCTGTTCGCCACCCTGACCGGCTTCCGGGCCGGCCGCGAGGTGCCGCCGGTGCCCGACGGCTCCTGCGACGTCACCGCGCACGTGGCGCTGGACGCGGTGGCGGTGCCCGGTCTCCACAGCCTGTGGACGACGCAGCGCGACGCCCTGCGGGCGCTCGGCGTCAGCGGCGCCCGCCCGTCGCTCGCCCTGGCCTCCATCGACCCGGTGGCCTACCTGCGGGCGCTCGGCGGCGCCGGCGAGGGTGCCGAGCTGACCGACCCCGCGGGCCTGGGCTCGTTCGGCTGGCTCGCGCAGGCCGTCCGCATGCCACTGCCCGAGATCCTGAAGGGGCCGGAGAGCTTGGAGATGATGCCGGGATGGCAGACTCTGGGGTCATGAGGGAGACCACGGTCGGCATCGGGGCGGGAGCCGAGAACTTCACGGGCGAGGCGGGCACCACCGACATGGTGCTCAACATCGGCCCGCAGCACCCCGCGACCCACGGCGTACTGCGCCTGAAGCTGGTGCTGGACGGCGAGCGGATCGTGTCCGCCGAGCCGGTGATCGGCTACATGCACCGCGGCGCGGAGAAGCTCTTCGAGGCGCGCGACTACCGGCAGATCATCATGCTGGCCAACCGGCACGACTGGCTCTCCGCCTTCTCCAACGAGCTGGGCGTGGTGCTGGGCGTCGAGCGGATGCTCGGCATGGAGGTGCCCGAGCGCGCGGTCTGGATCCGCACCCTGCTCGCCGAGCTGAACCGGGTGCTCAACCACCTGATGTTCCTCGGCTCCTACCCGCTGGAGCTGGGCGGGATCACCCCGATCTTCCACGCGTTCTCCGGCCGCGAGGACCTCCAGCACGTGCTGGAGGAGGCCTCCGGCGGCCGGATGCACTACATGTTCAACCGGGTCGGCGGCCTCAAGGAGGACCTCCCGGCCGGCTGGCTCGGCCGGGTCCGCGCCGCGGTCGCCGTCGTCCGCTCCCAGCTGCCGGTCTTCGAGGACCTCGTCCTCGGCAACGAGATCTTCCGCGCCCGCACCGCCGGCGTCGGCGTGCTGAGCAGGGCGCACGCCGAGGCGTACGGCGTCAGCGGGCCGATCGCGCGCGCCAGCGGGCTCGACTTCGACCTGCGCCGCGACGAGCCCTACCTCGCGTACGGCTCGGACGAGCTGCGCTCGGTGCTGACCGTGGTCACCCGCGAGGAGGGCGACTGCCTGGCCCGCTTCGAGTGCCTGCTGGAGCAGACCGTCAACGCGCTGGACCTCGCCGACGCCTGCCTCGACAAGCTGGCCACGCTGGCGCCCGGCCCGGTCAACCTGCGGCTGCCCAAGGTGCTCAAGGCCCCCGAGGGCAGCACCTACGCCTGGACGGAGAACCCGCTCGGCGTCAACGGCTACTACCTGGTGTCCCGCGGCGACAAGACGCCGTGGCGGCTCAAGCTCCGCTCGGCGTCCTTCAACAACATCCAGGCGCTGACCGAGCTGCTGCCCGGCACCCTGGTCGCCGACATGGTGGCGATCCTGGGCTCGATGTTCTTCGTCGTCGGGGACATCGACAAGTAGGGCCCGGTCGCCCGGGCCCCGCCTGCGCCGTCTACTTCTGCTTCTTCTTCGGCCTGGCCGGATCGGCCGGGTGCGGGGCCACCTTGCGGTCGCCCCTGGTGGCGATCCGCTGCTCGCAGAGGCCGGTCAGCACCTCGTACGCGGCCCGGCCCATCAGCTCGGTGAGCTCGGGGCGGTAGCTGACGTACACCGGGTCGGCGCCGGTGTGCGCCTCCGGGCTGCCGGTGCACCACCAGTGCAGTTCGTGGCCGCCCGGACCCCAGCCGCGGCGGTCGTACTCGCCGATGGTGACCTGGAGGTAGCGGGTGTCGTCCGGGCGGTCGATCCAGTCGTAGGTGCGGCGCACCGGGAGCTGCCAGCAGACGTCGGGCTTGGTCTCCAGCGGCTCCCGGCCCTCCTTGAGGGCGAGCGCGTGCAGGGCGCAGCCGGCGCCGCCCGCGAAGCCCGGGCTGTTGACGAAGATGCAGGCGCCGTTGACGCGGCGGGTCTGCCGGTCGCCGTCCTCGTCGAGCATGGTGATGCCGTCGTCGGCCTTGATCCGCCCCTTGGCGTCGGTGCCGTGCGCGAAGTTCTCCCAGATCTCGGGCGTCAGCCGGGCGGCGTGGCCGGCCACGCGCTGCTCGTCGTCCTCGTCCGAGTAGTGCGCGCCGAGCGTGCAGCAGCCGTCCGACTCGCCGCGGCCCTCGCGGATGCCGTGGCACCCCTGGCCGAAGATGCACGACCAGCGGGAGGTCAGCCAGGTGAGGTCGCAGCGGAAGACCTGCTCCTCGTCGTCGGGGTCGGTGAACTCGACCCAGGCGCGCGGGAAGTCGAGCGGGACCTCGGTACGCAGGGTGGGCATCGCGAGGTCGACCGCGGTCGACCCGGTCTTGGACTTCTTCTTGGACGTGTCTGCTGCTGCCACCCGGCAAGGGTAGAGCCTCGGCGGCGGTGGGAACCGCTCGTGACGTGGGCGTTCACGGCGATTTCACCGCGTGACGGCCCGGGCGCCGGGCGCCGGTGGGCGTGAAGGCGGGGTGAAGAGGTCCCCGGCGGCCTGCGGACCCGCCCGGCGGCGGCCCTAGGATGGCGGCCGGTCCGCTACGGGGAGGTACGGGGATGGCCAGCGGCAGCAGCACCGGTGCGGGCGGAGGCGGCAGGTTCGTCATCAAGCCGTGGGAACTGCACGGCGAGGGGCGGGAGTTCGAGAAGATCTCGCAGGACTTCGGGAAGGCCGCCACCGCTCTGGAGCAGTCGCTCGCCGCGCTCGGCAGCCCGTGGGGGCTGGACAAGCCGGGCAGCGGGTTCGCCGCCGTCTACAAGGACGCGCACGGGGGCCTGCTCGGCGGGCTGCGCGGGCTGGCCGGCCGGCTCGGCCAGGTCGGCTCGGGGCTGCACTCCATGGCCGAGCGGACCGCGGACGCCGACACCTCGGCCGCGACGGGCTTCGGCGGTGCGGCGGCGCCGGGCGGGAGGCCGGGCGCAACCCCGGCGGGCGGAAAGACCGTCCCCAAGGACATGTCGGCCTGACACCGGGCCCGTCCGTGTCGTGCCGCCGCCCTCGGCGGACGGCCCGCGACGGCCCGCACACCACGGCCCGCACGGCGCGGGCTCCGCGGCTCCCGGAGCCCGCGGTTCCCGAGGCCCGCAGTGCCCGAAGTCCGCACGTCGACGTCCGCACCGTCCGGTCCGCGCGTCGAATTCCGCACGTCGAAGGGGGAGGCACGTGTCCCGGAAGCTGCCCGAGGAGCTGGCACCGGTCCTGGCCAGGACCGGTCACCAGTGGCCGCAGGCCGACGAGGACGGGCTGCGCAAGGCGGCCGGGCTCTGGCGCGAGTTCGGCATCGAGGCCGAGCGCCTCGGCAAGCGCGGCGGGGACTCCGCCAAGCGGGTCGCCGGGGACAACTCCGGCCGCGCGGTCGAGGCCTTCGAGGCGTACTGGCAGGCGTTCAGCGGGAGCGGCAAGGGGCACCTGGACGACGCCCACTCCGCCACCGGCCTGGTCGCCGGCGCCTTCGACCAGGCCGCCCGGGCCGTCGACAGCTGCAAGGGCGACATCGTCGCCACCCTCACCGAGCTGGCCGCCGAGCTGAAGAAGGCCGAGGAGCAGGCGGCGGAGGCCAAGCAGGCCGCCGCCGAGGTCGCCGCCGCCACCGCGACCACCAAGGACGGCGGCGCCGCTCCGGGCGGCGTCTTCGGCGGGCTCCAGCAGGGCGTCAACGCCCTGGCGGGCAAGGTGCAGAATGCCGCCACCGAGAAGGTCGCCGAGGTGGCGGCGGCGGTCGCCGTCGAGGCCGCGAAGCTGAAGATCGGCGGGCTGCTGGACGAGCTCGGCCGGGCCATGAAGGAGGGGCTGAGCGGCACGCTCAAGGAGCCCGCCGTGGTCGCCCTGCTGCGCCTCGGCCCGGCCGTGGGCCCCGGTGGCGTCCGCCCGGCCTCGTACACCACCGGCCCCGGCGGCGCCTTCGACCCGGTGGCGGCCGGCCTGCCGGTGGCGCTCGGCGAGCCCGGTGTCCTCGGCGCGGGCGGCGCCGGGCTGACGGTGCTGACCGGCAGCGACGGCAAGCCCGTGATCGGCGAGGACGGCAAGCCGGTGGTCGGCGTGCCGGGCCTCTCGGTGAAGGTGGACGGCACGGGCAAGCCGGTGCTGGACGAGCACGGCAACCCGGTCATCGTCCGGGCCGACGGCACTCCGGTGGCCGACCCCGGCGGCCTGCTCGTCGTCCAGGGCGCGGACGGCAGGCCGGTGGTCGGGGTGGAGGACCTCACCGTGAAGCTCGACGAGCACGGGCGGCCGGTGCTCGGCAAGGACGGCCGGCCGGTGCTGACCGACAAGGACGGCAAGGAGGTCGTCGTACCGCTCTCCGACCTCGCGGCGGCCGGCCACGGGAACGGCCACGGGCCGGACGGCAGGCCGGGCGGCCCGCTCGCGGACGGGCCGGGCGCCGTGCTGCCGGGCACCCCGGGCGCCCCCGCGGCACCCGGGGCGCCGGGGGCCGGGCCGGACGACGTGGTGGCCATGGCCGGCGTGGACGGCGGCGGGCACGGCAGGGGCGCAGCCGTGGCGGGCTCCGACGGCCCCGGCGGCTCGGGCGGTCCCGGCGCGGACGCGTCCGGCGCCGACGGCGGCCGGGCCCCCGTGCGGACCGGCCCGGTGACCGGTGGCGGGGACCGGACCCCGCCGCCCGCCCAGGCGGACGGCCCGGCGCGGCCGACCGCCCCCGCGCACCACGGCGGCGGGAGCGGCGGCGGCCCGTCCGACGGGGACTACACCCTGGCGCCGGCCGCCCCGGCCCCGGCCCCGGCCTCGTACGCCAGCGGCGGCGGTGCGCCGGTCACCGTGCGGACGGACTCGGTG